>JAADGR010000470.1 GCA_013152225.1 Calditrichota bacterium | reverse complement strand
GAAATTTACGATACCGGCGACGGCGGCATCCGCCTGTCCGGCGGTGATCGGCAGACTTTGGCGCCCGGCCATAATTATGCGGACAACAACCATATCCACCGGTTCAGCCGCATTGACCTGACTTACCGTCATGCCATCCGCATCAGCGGCGTGGCTAATGTGGTTTCCCATAATCTCATTCACGACGCCCCGCACGAGGCCATCTATTTCAGCGGCAATGAACATCTCATCGAATATAACGAAATCTATGACGGTTAAGGAAACCGGAGATGCCGGTGCCATTCATACCGGCAGAGACTATACCTGGCGCGGAAATGTTATCCGCTACAATTATTTCCACGATCTGCACGGGCCCGGCCTTTTTGGGGTTATGGGTGTTTATCTGGATGACTTTATGAGCGGGACAATAGTTTACGGCAACATTTTTTACCGCGCCGGACGGGCGGTTTTCCTCGGCGGCGGCAGGGATAATCTCGTTGAGAACAATGTGTTTATCGATTGCGAAGCGTCTGTGCACATCGATGCTCGCGGCACCACCTGGGCTAAAAATTATTTTGATGGCCGCTATAACGTTCTTACGGACCGAATGAAGGCCGTGCATTACGATCAGCCCCCGTACAGCGAACGCTACCCGGAACTTTTGAAATACTACGATGATAATCCGGCTATGCCGAAAAACAACCGGGTCCTGCACAATGTTTCTTATGGCAAGATATGGCTGGACATCGAGGACGGCGTGGATCCCCGGCTCCTGGAAATGCAGAACAATGTCATTGCCGATTCTATTTTATGCTATTGGCGCGGCCCGAAAGTGAAGGACGCGCCTACCGGCACCATCTATACTCGGGATGATGCCGACTTTATGCAAAAGCTTAAAGGGAATCTGGTTATGACAGGCAACCCCGGCTTTGTCGACATAAAAACCAAAGATTTTCGTTTGCGGAAAGATTCTCCTGCATGGCAAGTCGGATTTAAAAAAATACCTATTGATAAGATCGGGTTATATCGGCAATGTGATCAATGAAAGAGTGCAGATAAAATAGCTTGCATTGTTAACTTTAATTAATTATTATTCAATAACAAAATTCCCCCAAAACACCTGACAAAGATGTACCCCAAACGACGACCGGGATGAAATGCTTCATCCCGGTCGTTTGTTTTCGGAAGTTGCATTGTAAAATTACAAGACATCCAAAATGAATATACTCAACTTGCGGAAGATTCTAAAGGCCACTCAACGTTTCATTATGTTTGAACTGCAACGGTTGCGGATGACAGAGCACACCTTTATGGTTCTGGTTGCGGTGGTCATTGGTATTCTGGGCGGCTTTGGGGCCATATTTTTCCGTTTTGTGATTCGACTTTTTCAGGCACTTTTTTTTGGTTCCTGGCAATATACGCTGAATTACGCTTTGCAGCTTCCCTGGTACATCAAGCTCTTTGCTCCGGCAGCAGGCGGTTTAATTGTTGGGCCGATTGTCTTTTACTTTGCGCGCGAGGCCAGAGGGCATGGCGTGCCTGAAGTGATGGAAGCAATCGTGTTGCGTGGAGGTGCCATTCGCCCGCGTGTCGTGATTGCAAAAATTATTGCCTCCGCTGTCTGCATCGGTTCCGGTGGATCGGTTGGACGGGAGGGACCGATCGTGCAAATCGGTTCGGCAATCGGTTCTTCATTGGGACAATTTCTCAAAGTAAACGGTTCTCAGTTGCGCACCCTGGTTGCCTGCGGAACAGCCGCCGGAATTGCCGCCACTTTCAATGCGCCCATTGCTGGGGCCCTTTTTGCCATGGAAATCATTCTCAGTGATTTTGGCATTTCGCAGTTCAGCCCCATCGTGATTTCATCGGTTTCTGCAACAGTCATTTCCCGCTATTTTTTAGGAGATTTTCCTGCTTTTGTTATTCCCCATTATGAACTGGTCAGCGTTTTTGAAATGATTCCTTATGCAATTTTAGGAGTTTTAGCGGCTTTTGTTGCACTGGCTTTTATCAATATTTTGTACAAAACCGAAGATTTGTTTGAGATGCTTCCACTGCCGGGCCTCGTAAAACCTGTCATTGGCGGCTTGATGATCGGCGCTGTTGCAATTTATTTCCCCCATATTTTTGGCGTGGGCTACGAAACCATAAGCCTGGCGCTGGAAAGCAAACTGACATGGTATTTTTTACTGCTTTTGATTGGCTTGAAATTGTTGGTAACTTCAATCACCATCGGGTCCGGTGGCTCGGGCGGGATATTTGCGCCGTCATTGTTCCTCGGTGCAAGCTTGGGTGGTTTTGTCGGCAACATTGTTCATATCCTTTTCCCGGCTTATACTGCATCGTCCGGAGCTTATGCGCTGGTGGGAATGGGGGCCGTGGCAGCAGGGGCCATGCATGCGCCCATCACGTCGATTTTAATTATTTTTGAATTGACTGATAATTACCGCATCATTCTTCCGCTAATGGTCGCCTGTATTATCAGTGTTCTGATCACTTCGCGACTGAAAAAGGACTCTATTTACACGCTTAAATTGACACGGCGGGGTATCGACCTCTTCCAGGGCAAGGAAATCAATGTCCTGCGTTCATTACGGGTGTCCAAAGTGATGAAATCGGAATATGAAAAAGTTTACGCAGACACGCCCTTTCGCACACTGATGGACTTGACCGTGAGAAGCCCTCATCCGAATTTTTTCGTAGTAGACAAGGATGATCATTTATTGGGTATCATTTCTGTTCATGATGTACGAAAAATTTTCTACGAATCGGATGATCTTGACCCCATTCTTGTGGCATACGACATTTTAAGGCCGATGAACCATTATTTCACACCAAATGATACACTTGACATCGTCATAAAAGCTTTTGGTGAATTAAATATTGATGAATTACCGATCGTAAATGAAGAAAATAAAAAAGAAATATTTGGCACAGTTTACAAAAATGATGTAATCGAGGCATATAATCGGGAAATTTTCAAGCGGGATATGGTGACTTCAGTTTCCAGCTACGTCGGGTCCATGGAAAAGTTCAAGCGCGTTGAACTCATGGACGGGCATATTCTTTCCGAAATAGAAATTCCGGGCGAGCTTGTGAATAAATCTTTACGTGAACTGAATCTGCGCAGCCGTTTTGGTATTGAAGTCGTGCTAATTAAACAGAGTTATGATGAAGATGAGAAGGAAAAACATAAAATCATCCCCACAACACCTGATTATAAATTTAAGTTTGGTGATTCTATCCTGGTGATGGGTACGCAGGAGAGTATTGACAAAATACAAAGCCTGAACAGGAAAGAATATTAGAACAAGGGGCTACAGTCAGCCCCTTGTTTAATTCAAGCCGGGAAAGATCAGGTGTTCATGGAATCCAAGAAGGACTTGTTGGAACGTGTGCCATGCATTTTCCCCTGCAAAAACTCCATCGCTTCCACAACTGAAAGTTCTGCCAGCAATTTCCGCAAAATCCATACGCGCTTTAATTCAAGATCGTCCAGAAGCAATTCTTCTTTTCTGGTACCGGAACGATTGACATCGATAGATGGAAAAATACGGCGATCAGAAAGGCGACGATCGAGAACAAGTTCCATGTTGCCCGTGCCTTTAAATTCTTCGAAAATGACCTCATCCATGCGGCTTCCGGTATCAATTAGTGCCGTTGCGATGATAGTCAAGCTGCCGCCCTCTTCAATGTTTCGGGCTGCTCCAAAGAATCGTTTCGGACGATGCAACGCATTTGCATCCACACCACCGGAAAGGATTTTGCCGCTATGCGGCACGACGGCATTATGTGCACGAGCCAGGCGTGTGATACTGTCAAGAAGAATCACCACGTCGTTACCATACTCGACCAGTCGTTTGGATTTTTCCAGAACCATATCTGAAACCTGGACGTGGCGCTCTGCCGGTTCATCAAATGTCGATGAAACGACTTCTGCCTTGACCGATCTCTGCATGTCCGTCACTTCCTCCGGCCGCTCATCGATCAGCAAAACGATCATTTTAATTTCCGGATGATTTTCGGAAATACTGTTGGCGATTTGTTTCAGCAACGTCGTTTTACCGGTTTTAGGCTGGGCAACGATGAGTCCGCGCTGCCCTTTGCCGATGGGCGTCAACAAGTTCATGATTCGCATGGAATAATCTTTACCGTTCGTCTCCAGATTAATCCGGGAATCGGGGTAAAGCGGCGTTAAATTGTCAAATAGAATCTTGGTTTTTGCTTCTTCCGGATTCTCATAGTTTACTGCCTCTACCTTGAGCAAAGCAAAAAATCGTTCATTCTCTTTTGGCGGACGGATTTGACCGGACACCGTGTCACCGGTTCGGAGACCAAAGCGTTTGATCTGCGATGGGGAAACATAAATGTCGTCAGGTCCCGGCAAATAGTTAAAATCCGGAGAGCGAAGAAAACCATAACCATCGGGCAATACTTCCAAAACGCCTTCAGCAAAGATCAGGCCTTCTTTCTTCGTTTGTTCTTCCAGTATCTTAAAAATGAGCTCGGCCTTTCTTAATCCTGTAATTCCAGGCACACTCAACTTTTGCGCCAACTTGTTCAGTTCGGCAATTTTCAAACCTTTTAATTCAGTAATATCCATAAATCCTCTTTTTAAATTTGTTTAGTGTTAACTTTGCGTAACTTGTCAGATTGACAAGTCATTCCGACTGGAACGAAACTGAATGTCGGAATGACAGGCCTGAATAGTTACCATTTTAATATATTATAAATATTTGCAGTTATACAATCGCAATTTTCAGATTAATTGTTGGGAGGTTTTTATCATTAAAAGAAAGAAAAACGAATGTTGTGATCCCTTGTTAAATGAGCAAAATTTAATAAATTGTACAGGAAATCGACCAAAGTTCGGAAAAATATTTTTCTTTAGCAGATATTTTCCCGTGTTTTAACATTAAAATAATGGGCTTTATCCATCCTGAATCCAATTTTACAATCCGAATTTACAGCAGGCTGCACATCAGGTTTTACACGCGCCGTCATTGAATGTTGTCCGGCACTTAAATATAAGAATATCTCATTCCCCATTGGCTCAACAATTTCAACTTTGCAAGTTGCTTGCGAAATATTGTGCTCTTTATTAACCGTTTCGTTTGCCAGTAAATCTTCGGGACGAATGCCGAGGATTACTTTGCTGCTGATAGAATCTTTTAAACAGGAAAAATGTTCTTGCGAAACCAAAAGTTTTAGACTGTCATTTCTGAACCACATTCCATCCTGGTCGATAATTTCGCCTTTAAAGAAATTCATCGCAGGACTGCCGATAAAACCGGCAACGAATTGATTCGACGGGTTATTATATAGATTTAGCGGCGAATCAATCTGCTGCACCTTACCTCCGCGGAGAACGACAATTCTGTTGCCCATTGTCATGGCTTCAACCTGATCATGGGTTACATAAATCATTGTTGTTCCTAATTTCGTATGCAGCCGGGAAATTTCCGTTCGCATTTGTACACGAAATTTGGCATCAAGATTGGAAAGCGGTTCATCAAATAGAAAAACCTTAGGTTTGCGCACAATGGCTCGTCCCACAGCAACACGCTGCCTTTGACCGCCGGACAGTGCTTTTGGCTTACGCCCCAGCAAATTTGCAATATCTAAAATTTCTGCCGCTTCATCGACGCGCTGTTCAATTTCTTTTTTGGGGTATTTTCTTAATTTTAACCCAAAGGCCATGTTTTGGTATACTGTCATGTGCGGGTAAAGCGCATAATTCTGGAATACCATCGCAATATTGCGGTCTTTTGGCGGCACTTCATTGACAATTTTGCCATCAATTCTTATCTCACCGGAACTTGCATCTTCCAGACCGGCAATCATTCGCAAAATTGTTGATTTGCCACAACCCGAGGGTCCTACAAGCACAACAAACTCTTTGTCCACCACTGAAATATTTACAGAATCAACAGCAATAACGCCTTTATCAAAAACTTTGGAAACATCGATTAGATCAACACTCGCCACATTTTTTCCCTGTATGAGAAAGAAACGCCAAAGAACCGGATGCCAAGTTTGAATTGGTTGATTTCAATTGTCTTTAGAACAGGACGTTTTATGAAGAATGAATTGGCATGTTTTGGTTATTGAGGTGCGCAGAAAAATCATTCAATTATTTACAAGTTAAACATATTATCTGTACCTGTCAAGTATTTTATTTCATTCCATGCTTCGCCAACAACATAGTGAGAACCGGTCACGCAAATAACAGAATTGTCCCGATACGCTGCCAAAGCCTTTTTTACGCCTTGGCCAACAGAATCTTCCGTCGAAACGGTCGATCCATTCGCTGCAAATTCCTGTGCAATTTTTTCTTTGTCGAGTGCTCTGGATGTTTTAGCCTGAACTATAAAAGTTTTTTCAGCCAGAGGGATAATTAATTTTGTAATCTCTTTGTAATTTTTGTCTTTCAGCAATCCAAAAACAAAAGCAATTTTCCCATTCGGGAAAAAAGTCGTTAAAAAGTCGACAAGCCTGCTCATTGAATCCAAATTATGGGCCACATCAACAACCACAAATGGAGATTTTGATACGACTTGTAATCTGGCCGGCCAATTCATATTTTTGAAGCCGTCTTTTAAAGCCTGTTGTGAAATTTTCAGACCTTTTTGTGAAAGAACAAAGCAACATGTCGCGGCGATTCCGGCGTTTTCTATCTGGTGTTTTCCGGCAAGGGGAATTTCAATTTGATCATCATAAAAGTGATCAATATTCAGATGAAATTTCGATCCGTAAATAGTCTCCGCTCGCAGCGATACTTTACAATGATCCCCGGCTTTTACAAGTGGGGAACTAATATTGGCCGCATGTTCTTTGATGCTGTCTTCCGCCTCGGATGGCATTGCCCCCATAACGCATGGAACGCCGGCTTTGAGAATGCCTGCTTTTTCGCCCGCAATTTGTTGCAAAGAAGAACCCAGGTGCTCGGTATGATCAGGACTGATGGACGTGATTACGCACAGATCGGGAGAGACAACATTCGTTGCATCCAGCCGGCCGCCAAGGCCAACTTCGAGGACAGCAATTTTTACCTTCCGCTTGGCAAAATACGTTAATGCGAGAGCGGTCATGGCTTCAAAAAACGTACACTCGAGTTTTTTAATATGCGGTTCGATTTGGGTGGTAATTTCGGCAAACTCTGCCGGCGAAATCATTTGAGTATCGACCTGAATGCGTTCACGTACATCCACGAGATGCGGAGAAGTGTACAGCCCTGTACGGCATCCTGCGTGCAAAAGAATCGAACCGATCATTGCCGCGACAGAGCCTTTGCCGTTTGTTCCGGCAATGTGCACAAAACGGGCGGAACGTTCCGGGTGCCCCAATTCCGCTAAAAGGCGCTGCATGCGATCCAGACCTAATTTCCAGCCGAATTTTTGCAGGCCGAAAAGATAATTAACTGCATCAGGATAATTCAAAGTCGTCTCTTTTCAAAGAACAAATTAATCGACACGGTACGGCGAATTCCAGAAAAACCGGGTCAAGCCTCTTGCCGTACCAAACCAGATGTAATCGCCGTCCAGTAAAAGCGAATAAACTTCGTTTGTCGGCAGTCCATCCAGCATGGTAAAATGGACCCAGCGTTCCCTCAGTTTGTCATATTTTAAAACACCGTTTTGTGTTGCCGCCCATATCGCATCTTTTGAAGCGAGAATTCTGTTTATTCCGGCATTCGTTTTATAAAGCCGGGCAGGTGGGGACAGCCACTTCTTCAGCTTTGAATTAAGACCTGCAATACCTTCTTCCGTGCCGAACCACACTTCATCACCAAACACAGAAACCGCAAACGTTGGCTGGTCTGCCGGACCCACCGTGCCCTTGTAAAATCCGCCGGTTTTTTTGTCCTTGTCGTAAACAAAAATACCGTATTCGGTGGCCATCCATAAAAGATTTTTTTGCTGATCAAGATCATACACTGCAACAGTGCCAAGACTTGCCTGCATCACACTGTGGATGCGCATAGAATCCGTCCCCACCGTGGATATTGGGATCATGGAAACACCTCTGGCGGTTGCCACCCATACGGCGTTATCGTCGACGATAACATCATTCACCCAATTGTTCTGCAAGTGGTTCACAATAGTATAGGTTCTCCAAATTCTTTTCCTGCGATCATAGCGCGTCAGACCATCGTGCGTGCCAAACCAAACCGTCTCTCCATCGACGGCAATAGACGAGACCTGATCGTTGTCGAAACCTGTGAGCAAGTAAGGCTCATAATAATTTGGTTTTTGATCCGGTACAATCCATTCGGTTACACCTGCCGGTTCGGATTGGCCCTGAACGCCGCCAATCCACAATGCTTGCCCATCCTGCTTTATTGCATCCACGGCTTCGTCCCATAAACCGTATTGGAGCAATTCAAGGCGCGTTGTGGTTAAATCTCCGTGTCCGGCTCCAAGTCCCCAGGTACCAATCCAGAGATTCTGCCAGGGATCCTGTACCCAACAAGTGATTTTAAAATGGCGTAAATTCAGATCATCAATAAATTTGCTGCGCTCATCAAAAAGAAATCCTCCCGACATGAACATATAAGGCAATTCAGCATTATTTTTTTCTTTTTCCCCGTACCATTTTATATAGTCGTCATTTGTGGGCCTGCTGATAGTATGAAAATTTGCCGTCGTGTTGTCCGAAACCATCCAATTGTTCGCTGCGGTTACCAGGTAAATCTGGCGGTCATTGCCGAAACCTATGGAAGTCACGTAATCATTGTAACCGAACCCCATTTCATCATAAAAAAAGTTGAACCACATTTGCGATGCGGGTTCCAGATAACTGATCCCAAGTTCATGGGTGCACCACAAGAAACCGGTATTGAGATCTTTTGCCACCAGAGATATATCATTATCGGCAAGACCATTGCTGATGGTCCAGGGGAAATTCCATTTGTTGCTGAAAAAATTGTAGCGGGTAATTCCGCCAGTGGTAGCAAAGTAAATAAATCTTTCGCCGATGGAAATGTTGCGAATGAAGCGCGTTGTCGAATAGGTGATCCAGTCCCCTTGCTGGTAATTTCTATTTGTTTCCCGAATGCGAATTTCTGCCTGACCTGAGCGAAATATGCTGAAGACGAATAGGGCAA
>JAADGR010000262.1 GCA_013152225.1 Calditrichota bacterium | reverse complement strand
CCAAACCGTCCGGCCCGGGTGTACGTTCCTGGAGCAAATTTAAATAAACTTCAACGAGATCGGGAATGATCGCCTTGCGCTGCACTTTGCGTTTTTTACGAAAACGCTCCGAGCACTTGTCGCCCCAATAGGTTTTCTCGCCCTCGACAGTAACTTGTTGCATATCGCAAAGATTGGAGCAGGCTTTACAAGTAAAGTGCCTGACCTTGAAATGAACGGCCGAAAGATCAAATCCACGAAAACGGGTTGTGATGCGCAAATTTTCCACTTTTTCTTTTGCCAAAAGGGCCGCGCCGATGGCGCCCATAACGCCATTGTGCGGCGGGACAATGATCTTTTTGTGCAAAACCGTTGCAAATGCAGCGGCAACGGATTTATTATAAGCCGTGCCGCCCTGGAAATAGATCACATCGCCGATTCGCCGTCCGCGCACAACCCGGTTGAGATAATTTTGCACAACCGCCAGCGCAAGTCCGGCTGTGATATTTTCTTTGGCCACGCCTTGCTGCATATAGGCCGTGACGTCCTTTTCCATGAAAACAGTGCAGCGCTCACCCATCTGCACGGGCGTTTTGGAACTGAGCGCAAGGCGGGCAAAATCGTCTTTTATTGAAATGCCGAGCTTTGCCGCTTGTTCTTCGAGAAAAGAACCGGTTCCCGCTGCACAGGCTTCGTTCATGGCAAAATCGACAACAATGCCGTCTTCGATAGAGATAAATTTTGAATCCTGGCCGCCGATTTCAAAAATAGTGTCCACTTTTTCATTGTGCAGCGTTTTGGCGATATAGCTTGCGCCTGTTTTGTGGGCGGTAATTTCATCATGAATCGCATCTGCGCCAACCAACTCGCCGATCAATTCCCGGCCGGAGCCCGTAGTGCCGACGCCAAGGATGTTCAGCTTTTGTCCCCATTTTTGACGCCAGCCGTCAAATTCGCGTTGCACCACTTTAATGGGACGCCCATCCGTTCGTGTGTAAATTTCATCCAGAACTCGCCCGGACGTATCGAGCAAAACAAAGTTGGTGCTCACCGAGCCAATGTCGATTCCCAGGTAGACATCAATGGCCCCGTCATAATCTTTGAACCCGGACGTAAAAACGGCTTCATCCGGAAAGCGAACCTGGCCGACCTGCAAACGTGCAGAGGAACCTTTTACGGCTTTTTGTGTGTAGGAACTTAGACGCTCAAAAAGATGTCTTTGAAAATGAGGCGCTTCTTTTTGCAGAGCACAACCTAGCGCGCCGACATAAGCGTGAAGCTGAGGGACGACCAGTTCTTCATCCTGCAAATCGAAAATATCGCGAACCGCCGCAACGACGCCGAGATTGGCAGCCACACCGCCGACAAACACGACTTTGGGAACCAGTGCTTTGCCGCGCAAAACGGTTCCTTTGTAATTTCGTACAACAGCTTCACAAAGGCCTTTGAAAATGGCGGCCGGAGAATAACCGCGCTGCTGTGCGTGCACCATATCCGATTTCGCAAACACCGAGCAGCGGCCGGCTATATTCGCACCCTCTTTGGCCTGAAGCACGAGAGGGCCGATTTCTTCAATATCATACCTGAGCCGTGCTGCCTGTTGGTCGATAAACGAACCCGTTCCCGCGGCACATTCACCGTTACGTTGATAGTCCAGGATTGATAATTCATTATTAGTCGCATCAAAAGCCACGCGGATATAACGGGAACCATTGCCGCCAATTTCAAAAACTGTATTCGCGTCAGGTACGAGTTCCACAACACCGCGGCTAATCGCTTTGAATTCGTTTACATGGGGAATTTCAAGAAGCTGAGAAATGCGTTTTGCCTGCGAACCGGTTGCATGCAGCTTGATATCTGTATTTTCCGGGATAATTTGCAAAAGTGTTCCCAGTAACACTCGTGCGGCCTGAAAAGGATCACCAAGGACTTGAACGTTTTTTGAGGTAAATAAGCGGTAACTTCCTGAATCGGAAATACTTGTAAAAAAGGAATCCATTTTACGATTTTGAGTAAATAAAAGCTCGGTGTTCGGAGAGAGAAGGACAACGAGCCGGGCACTGACTGATCCGATATCCAGTCCAGCCAGAATTTCATTATGCGAATAAAACACTACAAATCCTCACAGTTGCGTCATTGTTGTTTTGGTTGTAAAGATAATAAACCTGTTTTTTTGTTCCAAGAACTTTGCTTACAATGAAAGGCAAAATAATTATTGTGCCACTATCAGGAAACTTAAACTACCAGACCTCAAAGGTCTTGAAGACCTTTGAGGTCATTCCCACATGTTTTAGCGGTTTCTTGTGATATTCTTCATCCATCGCTTGCTCATATTAGCCTCTTTTTCTCACCACTAAAAACAAAAAACCCCGGATCAAAACCGGGGTTTTTCAATTAAACAGAACATTTTAAGCAACACTTTACAGCCCCTGTAACGCGTTTGCTATATTCAATCTTCCGCCTGAAACGACAATGTTTTCAAAAGCAGGCAGAACATCCACGGTTGAAATTAGCCTGTCTTTTATTTGCAGAGCAGTCATATCCGGTGATTTGGCGAGAAGTAAGCCGGCAGCACCGGCAACGTGCGGGGTTGCCATGGAGGTGCCGGAAAGACTGGAATAGCCCCCCGGAACCGTACTGTAAATATCTTTTCCGGGAGCGGCCAAATCAACGGTTTTGGGGCCGTAATTTGAACCGGGGGTTGCAGCGACAGCTTTGCTGCACACCAAGCCACAGCCATCACCGCCACCGCCGCCACTTCCCCAGAGCGCCCGCTGGTCGCTGTGATCTGATGCGGCAACAGAAATGACATTTGCCACATTATAATTGGACGGATAATTCGGTATGATATCGGTATTTACGCCGTCATTTCCGGCGGCAGCGACAAAAAGTACGCCGTGGTCATTGGCATATTTGATGGCGTCTTCCAGGGCGCTGGAATATCCACCGCCACCCCAACTATTGCTGAGCACCTTGGCACCCATATCCGTTGCATAAATAATCGCTTTGATGGCATCATCGGTATCACCACTGCCGTCACTGTCCAGGAACTTGAGCGGCATGATTCGCACAGTCCAGTTTACACCGACAACCCCGATATTGTTCGTACCGACAGCTCCGATCGTTCCGGAAACATGTGTCCCGTGCATATTATCATCCATCGGGTCATTCGAGTCCGAGATAAAGTTCCATCCCTTCCAGTCATCAATTTTTCCGTTTTCATCATCGTCGATGCCGTTGCCGGAGGAGGGATCGCCGGGAATCGTCCAAGCGTCTTCGCCGGGATTCGTATAAATGTTTGCGGCCAGATCGGCATGTTTATAGTCAACGCCTGTATCAATGACGCCGATGATGACCTGATCGCTGCCGGTGGTGATGTCCCAGGCCTCCGGCGCATCAATGTCCGCATCTTCCAGGCCGCCCGTTTGGCCGGTGTTATTCATTCCCCACAACTGGCCAAAGCTGGGATCGTTAGGTGTATTAAAAGCGTGATAAATGTAATTGGGCTCGGCATAGACAACATTCGGCAATGCGCTGAACTTTTGTACTGCGTCCTTTACACTTTGGGTTGTTGCAATTTTCAGTTTTCTTACGCCGATAGCGCTCATCTCTTCCACGGATCGAGCACCGAGTTGGGAGATCGAAGTTTCAATGGTCTGCGTTGTAACACCGGAGCTGAACTTGACCAAAAGCTCCCCTTTGACAAACTGCGGTTCGTCGGCAGATTGGATTGCTGCGCTGATAACAATGGCAAACAGCGCCAAACCGATGAAATAAAACCCTTTTCTCATGGGACCTCCTTTTTATTGGATGGATGAGGAAAAAATAAAACTCCCTTTTGCTGTTAACAATTATTCTTTCCGGGTATTCCCATTAATATCCCCAAAATGTTTCGAACCTGACTCTTGCTGCAGGAATGTTTTGCTGCAAGAGCATTTCTTTTATCGCATTCACCATCCCCGGAGGGCCGCAAAGATAATAATCTTTGTTTTCAATATCCGTCACTTTTTTTTTCAGAAATTCGGAATCTATTCTTGCCGTTTCGCCGCCCCAGTTTTCAGAATGTGTCATTGTCGGAATATATGTCAAGTCCGGCAAAGATTCGCCTAACTGGGCGAAAAGATTATGGTATGCAGCGCGTTCAATATTTGCATTCGAATACAAAAGAACCATTGGAACAGATTTTTTTGTGGCCACGGCATCCAAAATCATACTACGAAACGGGGTAATGCCGATCCCACCGGCGATGAAAACAATATCCGTCGAATCGTCATCGAGATAAAATTTTCCATTGGGACCAACACATTCGATTTCGCTTCCCAATGGCATTTCGGCAAAAGTTTTTTTAAACCCACTGCCGGTCATTCGTGTCGCAATGATCAACTCGCTTTCTTGCGGTGATGAAGCAATAGTGAATGGTCGTCGCGGCCCCTTTTTATCCTCATAAAAAAGTTCCGCCAATTTGATGTTGACGTTTTGGCCCGCAATAAAATCCATTCCCGCCGGTTTCTCAAGAATGAATTCCACGGTATTTTCAGCTAATGGTTTTCTGTCCAGTAATCTGGTTTTTAAAATTGACATTTTTCTTCCCGGGAATTGTTTACGATTTACGAGAACCGGTTCCGGAACGGCGTCGTGGACGACGATTGACCTTTTTGGCATCCTTTTGGGCAAGCTCAAAATCAATTAATCTTTCATTACGGTCAACGCGAACAATTTGTACTTTTACAGGATCCCCAAGGCGATATTTTTTACCACTGTATTGCCCGATCAGGGAATATTTACTTTCATCGTAAATATAATAGTCACCTTGCAAGGTAGAAACATGCACCAGTCCGTCGACAAGGAACTCGGGTATTTTAACAAAAAGACCAAAGGCCACGATTCGCGAAATGATGCCTTCAAAAGTATCGCCGATGTGTCTTTCCAAGTATTCGACTTGTTTCAGTTTTACTGTTGCGCGTTCCGCCTCCTGAGCACGAACCTCGCTCTCATTGGCTTTAACACATACCTCGGACAAAGTTTCCTCTTTCACCGACGGGTTTTCAGGATGCTGCGAATATTCTTTTAAAAGTCGGTGCACAATCAAATCAGGGTAGCGGCGAATGGGTGATGTGAAATGAGTATAATACTTGTAAGCCAATCCAAAGTGTCCCTCATTCTGGGTGCTGTATTTGGCTTTCATCATTGCTCTCAGCAGTGCGTCTTCCAGAATTGCCGAAGCCGGGCTGGCCTGAAATTGCGTCGACAGCTTTTGAAAAAATTTCGGGGTAACGCGCTTTGGCTGCGCGACCGGAACGCCGAATCCGTTTGCCACATTAACGAGGTCGGTCATGCTCGCAGCATCCGGCTTTTCATGGATGCGGTAAACGAATGGAATCGAGGCCCCGGCTTTTTCGGATAAAACCTGCCCAACATGCTGCGCGACCGTTTCATTTGCCAGGAGCATAAATTCCTCGATGAGGCGGTGGGAATCTGTTCTCTCCCGTCGTTTAAGTGCCGTCGGAAGACCTTTGTCATCCAACTCGATTTCCAGTTCCATACTTTCAAAATCTATACTGCCGCGCTGCTTGCGCTTTTTGATGAGCATTTTTGACAGTTTGTGCATTTGTTTCAAAACGAATGAAAATTCGCTTTTACGCTTTCCCTCTAATATTTCCTGCACCTGATTGTAATTAAAACGCTTTTTACTGTTAATGACGGTCTCACGAATTTCATAGGAAGCGAGATGAGCTTTATCCGTCAGTTCCATGATGACGCTGAAACACAGCTTGTCTTTGTTTTCCACAAGACTGCAAATTTCATTGGAAATTTTTTCCGGCAGCATTGGCACAACGCGATCGACCAAATAAACCGAAGTACCCCTTTGCAATGCTTCATCATCCAACGCATTTCCTTTGCGAATGTAATGGCTCACATCCGCAATGTGGACTCCCACCTGATAGTTTCCATTCTCCAAAACTTTAAGCGATACCGCGTCATCAAAATCCTTGGCATCTTTCGGATCGATAGTCAATGTAATGGTATCCCGAAAGTCGAGACGGCGAGCAATTTCTTTTTCGGGAATAACTGTTGCGGCTCGCTCGGCTTCGGCCAAAACCTGGCTTGGGAAAAAAGTCGGCAGTTCAAATCCGTAAATAATGGAGAGGATGTCCACACCCTGGTCCTCGGGAAATCCAAGGACTTTCGCAACATGCCCGAACGGATTCACCGCTTCATGTTCCCAAACATCAATTTCGACCACCACTTTTTGCCCGTTTGAAGCTCCGGCTTCATCACCTTGCGCAATGACAATATCGCGTTGAATCTTCAGGTCGTCGGGGATGACATAGCTGTAGCGACGACCCGTGCGAAAAACGCCGACAATTTTATTTCGTGCACGTTGGATGATCTCAACAACCTGGCCCTCGCGGGTTTTTCCTTCCGACTTTGCGAAAAGACGCGCTCGCACGATATCTTTGTGCAAAGCAATCCCCATGTTTTTTTGACTCACAAAGACGTCTTCGCCTTCATCCGGAATGATAAAGCCGTATCCCTGTGCTTTCACAAAGAGTTTGCCAACGACCTCGGCAGCCGCCTGTCCGGCGCCATAGCGGTTTTTTTTAAACTTTAGAATCCTTCCGTTTCGAACGAGGGTACGGAGGCTTGCCCGAAGGTTTTGATATTCATCCCTGGGAATGCTCAGAGTGCGAGCGATTTCTTTCGCTTTAAATGTGTGAAAAGGTTCGGAGATGAGCAGCTCCGCAACCCTTTCTTTCAAGTCTTTCAAATCACCTCACCGCCTGAAGCGCATGACTTTGGCGCTTTCTTCCAAAGCAGTTTTCCATGCGCTATCCGGATATTTTTCAAGGAAATGTTTTTCAACCGGCCCCTCATTTAAAACCTTGCCGTCGACGAGTTCCTGATCTTTTAACAAAAATTTGTATTTATAATCCACCTGGTTCGTTTGTGCGCTCATTCGATCCAGTCGGAAAATGTTATGCTGTAAACTGACCACCCTGCCGGTGGGTTCGAAAGGAAAGTACTGGGCATTAAAAATAATCGTGGGTTTGCTGCTTACCATATAGCGGTCGCTGGAAAGGCGCAGACGATTGGTGATTGTCACCATCTGTCCCCGGCCGATAAGTGCACGCACACCCTTGAGCGCATATTCTCCTTTTGGCAAATCACCAATCGCAAAATACCCGTCTGCGTCAGTGTTTGTCCACAAGCCGACGATCTTATTGTTCGCTGTTCTTCCAACGATGGCAACTTCGAGGCCCTCTTTGTAAACGCCTGTTTCCTGGGTGTAGTAATTGTCTTCGATGATGACTTGGCCGACGACAAGCATGGTTTGGTCGGTCGTCGGTTCCTTAAAACCGGACAGTCCTGAAGCGCAACTCATCAATATTGCAAAAACACCAATCAATAGCAAAACGAGTCGTTTTTTCATGGTTTTCTCCCTTTTTTAAATTTGAAAATCTTGGTCACTAAATTTTACAGCCGGAAATAATGCTAATTTTTGCACAAAGATTTTAATAATTTCTTTCAGTCGTTCTTTGGTTTTTGCCTCGAACCTGAGAACCAGTGTCGGCTGCGTATTTGATGCTCTGACCAGCCCCCAGCCGTCGCCAAATTCCACTCGGGCGCCATCTATATCGATTACTTTATATTCTTTTTGAAATGCTTCAACAAGATCGGCCACAACCTGAAATTTAGCTTCATCTGCACATTCAACGCGAATTTCCGGTGTTGACTCAAAAGCGGGAATTTCATCCACAAGTTCGGATAATTTTTTATCCGTGTTGGCAAGGATTTGCATCAGACGTCCCGATGCATACATACCGTCATCGAAGCCATAATAATCATCTGCAAAAAACATGTGGCCGGACATTTCCCCTGCAAAGGGTGCCCCGGTTTCTTTCATCTTGGCCTTGAGGAGGGAATGACCTGTTTTCCACATTAACGGCTTGCCGCCGAATTTCTTGATGACTTCCGGCAACGCCTGGGAACACTTGACATCAAAAATAATTTGTCCACCCGGATTTCTCTGTAAAACATCGCTGCTGAACAATGCCAGCATGGTATCGGCGTAAATAATACGTCCTGTTTCGTCGATTGCACCGACGCGATCGGCATCACCGTCATAGCCGATGCCCAGGTCGGCCTTTTCCTCCAGGACTTTTGCCTGCAAATCTTTCATGTATTTCGGCACCGAGGGATCGGGGAGATGATTGGGGAAATTACCGTCCGGTTCGCAATAAAGCTCCACGACGTCCAATCCCAGGTCCCGCCATAATTGCGGCGCGACGGGGCCGGCCGTCGCGTTGCCTGCATCGATAACAACTTTTAGCTTTTTGGGGAAAGAAAATTTTCCTTTCAGCATGGCGAGGTAATCCGGCATGACCTCAACATTTTTGACGCTTCCCGTTTCAGCCTCAACAAAATCGCCTTCCAAAATGATCCGCTTTATTTCCTGTATATCCTGGCCGAAAACCGAAGCGATCCCTTCGCACAGTTTAAAGCCGTTAAACTCTATCGGGTTGTGGCTGCCGGTGATCATTACCCCGCCGTCTGTTTTCAAATGGACAATTGAAAAATAAAGTGTCGGTGTCGTCACTTCGCCGATGTTGATGACTTCCATGCCGGTTGAAAGAAGCCCATCTACATAAGCATTTTTCAGATGTTCGGAAGATAGTCGAAGGTCATACCCCACAACAAGCAACTTGTATCCCCGGCGTTTCATTAACGTCCCGAATGCTTTTCCAAGATTCAGAACGACGTCATCTGTTAAATCCGTTTTCACAATCCCGTCGTATTCCCTGAAAATCCCCTCATTCATTTCCGCCTCCTTTTACAATTTTCAAGATTCTATCTTTCTTTGTCAAATCTTTAATGATCTCACTCTTATTAAATCCACAGTGATGGAAACTCTTTTCTAAAAGAGGCCCCATCGTTTCCCCGATTTCAAAGAGCACAACTCCATCTGTGCAAAGCAGATTTTTAACAATTTGACAAAAATTATTATAAAAGTCAACTCCATCTTTTCCTCCCAGCAGCGCCTGGTGTGGTTCAAACTCACGAATCTCTCGCGGAAGATTTTCGAATTCTGCGTCGGAAATATAAGGGGGGTTCGAGAGGATGAGATCAAAATAATTTGTGAAATGTGAAGGCCAATCGCCAAGTGCGTCATGCTGTAAAAAGTTTATTTTTTCAGCAACATTATTTAATTCGGCGTTTTCCCGGGCGATTTTTAGCGCATCCGCTGAAATGTCGACAGCAGTAAGCCGGGCATGCACAGCATTTTTTGCTATCGCGACGGCAATATTTCCCGAGCCTGTGCCTAGGTCCAAAACATTGATTTCTTTGCCTTGTGGGAAATTATCATTAATGATCTGCAAGGCATTCTCAACCAAAACTTCTGTCTCCGGCCTGGGAATGAGCACCCCGGGAGCGACTTTGATCGGAAGAGAGTAAAACTCGGTTTCGCCGATAATGTATTGCAATGGCTCATGATCGAGTCGGCGTTTTAAAAGGGATTTA
>JAADGR010000174.1 GCA_013152225.1 Calditrichota bacterium | reverse complement strand
ATGTAAACGAAGGCAACCACAATAATGCTGATGTAAATAGCCCGCGGAACATTTTTTGTTGGATTCTCGATGTTTTCTGAAATATTTGTAATAAGACCAAAGCCCATATACGATAAGAAAAATATAACGGACGCATACAATAATCCGTTAACATGAGAGACGTCGAAGGAAGGTGTGATAAGAGACGGTTTAATTGCTACAAAACCCAAAAATATAAAAACGCCCAATATCGAAAGTTTTACCAGAACGATATAGAATTCGGCCTTTCCCACCGTTTTTGAACCGAAAAAGTTTAATACCGTAAAAAATGCAATCAAGAGTATTTCCGTTAATCCCATTGCAAAGGGTGTGTTTGCCAGATGAACGAGCGGAAGAAAATAACCGGCAAAACCTTTTGCGAACATGGAGATCGAAACAACATAGCTGAGCCACATCAAAATACTCAGGCTGCCGGTGAATATGGTGTCTCCAAATGCTTTCAAAATAAAAGCAATCGGCCCGGCATTGGAAACAATTTTCGATCCCAATTTTGTATAAGAATAGGCAACGATAAAAGCATACAAAGCGGACAGGACAAAGGCTTCAGGCAGGTCTTGTTTGGCAATTTGCGCACCGACGCCGAAAATTGAAAATATACTCGCCCCAATCATGGTTCCAACAGCAATAGAAACAGCTTCAACGAGTCCGATGCTTGGTTTCTTTGCAATGACTGACGATTGTTTGTTCATGGCTCACCCTTATTAATAATATAAGTTAAAAAATGTTTACTTTGAAATACTTTTCAGGATTTTTCCGAATATCCTGCAGCAGCGAGTCCAGTTGTGCAAAGGATCGATTCATGTTATTGTAAAGCGAATCATTTGTGAATAGTTTTCCCATGCTGCCCTGTCCGGCCTGAAGATTATTGAGAATAGAATCCATGCGGCCGGAAACAGCCCTGGTGCGGGTAATCGCATCGGACAATGCTTCCGATTTTTTCGACAGGGTCGTTATTACGCTATGCAGCGGCTCTCTGTTTTCGGCGCTCATTGCATTTAAATTCGCAATAAGCGATGACAAATCTTTCCGATTTTGTTCCAGCAGTATTCGTGCATCCTTGATCGTGCTGTTCAGCGCATTCAGAGAAGAATGAATCGATGTGAATGTCTTTGCACCGGTAAGAGAATCAATATTGGCAAGCACTTTGTTGATGCGGGTTTCCATTTTTTTGCTATTCTGTACGACATTCATGAGACCGCTCGAACTTTTGCCATGAACAACATCGCCGTTCTCCAAATATTCCGTTGATCTTCCCGGCTGAATTTCTACGCCCTTACCGCCCAATAAATTTTCTTCTTTTATGCTGAATTTTGAATCCTTTGGAATTTGCGCCGCTCGTTCAATCTTGAGTTTCAAAAGAATGCCACGATCAGCTAATTCAGCCGATTGCACGCTGCCAACGCTCAGGCCTCTGTAAAAAACCTGATCGCCAACATTTAAGCCCTGTGCGTCCGGTACAATCAAATTAACATGCAAACCCTTGACAAAAAAGTTTGATCTTCCGAGCCACAGAATGCTAAAAATCACAATGAGAGTGGCAGTGAAAACAAAAACACCTATCATCAGTTCGTTTGTCTTTACTTTCATAAGAACTCCACTTTCCCATGAATAAATTCATTAAAGATGTCATTGTTTTGGTTCCAGATATCCTTTGCGCTGCAGGTGTGAATAATATTCCCTTGATACAACATCGCGATCCTGTCGGATATTTTCTGAATGCTTTTGATATCATGGCTGATGATGAGCGAACTGACATTGAGATCGCGATTCAGTTGCGCAATCAAACTATTGATCACATTTGAAAGAACAGGATCCAGACCGGTTGTCGGTTCATCGTAAAGCATATATCTGGGCCGGGTTGCAACGGCGCGGGCAATGGCTACTCTTTTTACCATTCCACCACTGAGGTCTTCAGGATATTCGTTTTCAATATGTCTCAATCCAACCATCTCTAATGTTTCGGAGACAATTTTTTTTCGTTCATCGTCCGAAAGGTGTTTGTGGATTCTAAGAGCCAACTCGACATTTTCACCCACGGTCATAGAATCCCACAGGGCGCCTTCCTGGAAAACCATGCTCATTTGGTTGCGCACATGCAGGTTGTATTCATTTTCTGAAAAATCGGAAATGACTTGACCATCCATGGTCACAGTACCGGAATCCGGTTTAATCAATCCGATGATGGATTTTAACAAAACAGATTTCCCGGTTCCGCTTTTGCCGATTATCGTCAGCACTTCCCCATCATTCCAGCAAAGATTCACGTCATCCAGAATCACTCGTTGATCGAACTGCTTATGTAAGTGCTCAATTGTTACCATATAAAATACAAAGTTGCTGAAATGATGTAATCAAGAACAAGGATTTCAATCGATGCCCAAACAACCGCAAGAGTCGTGGATACGCCCACACCTTTGGCGCCTCTTTTGGAATTTAATCCGAAAAAGGAACCCATGGTTATAATGACCATGCCAAATATAAAAGCTTTTATCAGACTGGTATAAACATCCGTTGCATTAAAAACATGGCGCATGCCTTTTACAAAATCATTCCAGTTAAGATCGATTGTAAAGTACGAGGAAACAAATCCGGCCAGGGTGGCAAAAGTATCGGCAAAGACCAGGAGAACAGGGATGGCAATCATTCCGGCCAAAAGCCGCGGCATAACCAAAAACTCGATGGGGTCGATGGCCATAGTGCGCAACGCATCGATTTGTTCGGTCACTTTCATTGCACCCAGTTCCGAGGCAATACCCGATGCAACACGACCGGAAAGCACAAGCCCTGTTACAACAGGCCCCATTTCGAGCAAAATCGAGCGCAGGATCAGGCCTCCTTCAACCCATGGCGGCGTCGTGGAGCTAATCTGCGTTCCAATTTGCACCCCCAGAACGAGCCCCATAAATGTGGATGTAATTGCGACGATCGGCAGGGAATGCCGGCCAATATCAATAAATTGTTCGATGATTTGTGGAACGTAAAATGGTATCTTTCTCATGGCGACAAAGGACCTGAAAAACATAATAGTCAGTTTGCCATAAGATTGGAAAAACGATACCGTCAAATGACCTATGTGAACAAAAAAGTTTTTCAGTTTACTCTTCATATTTTAATAATATAGATAACCGACCCAAAAGAAGCAACTAGTTTAACTTAATTTATATTGGCAATCAAGTACAATTTTTATTACATTAGAACGGCAGGATCGCAAAAACATCCTCAATATCAGTCCGGATTTGCCTGGTTATAAAAAATAAAAATCGGGAGATAGTCAATGAAAGCAAAAATAGGGCTGGCTCTTGGCGGCGGCGGTGCGTGAGGTCTTGCTCATATCGGCGTGCTAAAAGTTTTTGAGCGTGAAAAAATTCCTTTATCCAGTATTGCCGGATCGAGCATTGGCGCAATTATCGGCGGTGTGTATGCGTTTTTGCAAAGTGCCGGAGCTGTGGAAGATTTTGCAAATCATTTGATTGAGCAGCCTCTTTTTGACGATATTTACCGACGATCGTCTCACTTGTTTGAAGACATAAGCCATGAGCACAGGGAGCATTTCTTTACTTATTTAAAAACCCGCTTATCTCTGTTAAAAATCATCAATCACACTGCCCTCATCGATGCAGATATAGTCGATGAAATTTTCGAATCATTAACCGATACGCCCATCGAAAAACTGCCTGTCAGATTTTCTGCAATTGCCACGGATTTGTTGTCGGGCCAGGAGATCATCCTTGACAAGGGCAGTCTGAAAAAGGCAATTATGGCAAGCTCGGCTATTCCGGCAATCTTTCCACCGGTGAGAATCGACGGCCATCTTTTAATCGATGGAAGCACCTCCGACAGTGTACCGGTTCATGTACTCAAAGAGCGCGGTGCCGACCGCATCATTGCCGTCAATGTATCCAAATGTGTTCGTAAAATCGGACCGATCTCCAATGCTCTGCACATCCTGTACAGATCGGATGAAATTGCCACATACCATCTTACCCAGGAACGTCTTGCCGGCGCTGATCTTGTTATCCGGCCAAAGGTGGGAAGAATCTTATGGTACGATTTCAGAAATATTAAGGGAATTGTAGCTCTTGGTGAAACCGCTGCCCGGGAAGCATTGCCGGAGATCGAGAAACTTTTGAAAATGGATATTAAGGAAATCATAGAGCATCGCCTTTTCCACAAAAAAGTCTCTTTCGAATAAACGCCAAGTTTGAGATAAACATTCTGGTGATAAGCAAAAGAGCCTCGCAAGGCCGGTTTTATCCTCCTTCCGCCTCTAAATTGCACTTGAAATTGACGATCAAATTGGGTATTATTAGTGCCGAATTTTTAAATGTTATCCCGAGTGTGTCTTGTGAATGAAAATAGAATAAAAGTTCTTCCCGAGAATTTAATCAATAAAATCGCTGCCGGAGAGGTTATCGACAGACCGTCTTCCGTCGTCAAGGAGTTAATCGAAAATTCCATCGATGCGGGAGCGGACCGCATTACGGTTATCATTAAAGATGGCGGCAAAGAGTTGATTCAGGTCATTGATAATGGCAGCGGCATGAACGAGCAGGATGCGATCATGTCGTTTCAACGGCACGCCACATCCAAAATTGCCTCGTATCGTGACGTCGGGAAAATATCAACACTTGGGTTCAGGGGAGAAGCACTCGCCAGCATCGCTTCGGTTTCCCGCGTCGAGTTGAAAACTGTACCGAGCGACAGTATCGAGGGAACGTTGATGGTTATCGAGGGTGGTACGGTTCAGCGCGTCGAGCACACCGGCGGCAACCCCGGAACCTCCCTTGCAGTAAAAAATATTTTCTATAATACCCCGGCGAGAAGAAAATTCCTCCGCGCCGGTCCCACGGAATATCGTCATATTCTGGCTATGCTCAACAGGTTCACTTTGGCCAACCCCGATATAGGATTTGCGCTTGTCAATGAAGGCAACGAAATTTTTAATCTCAAGCCTGCTCCGTTAAAAGAGCGCATTGGCCAGGTTCTCGGAAGCCGGGTGGGGGATAATCTCATTGAAGTGAATGATGATACGGCGGTGATGCAAATTACCGGTTTTGTCGGAAATTTTGATGTGCTGCGCAAGTCACGCAACGACCAGTATCTTTTTGTCAACAAGCGCTATGTAAATGACCGTACAATCAGTGCTGCCCTCTTTGCTGCATTCGGGGAATCCATTCCCAAAGGGACATTTCCTCTTTATATTCTTTTCTTTGAAATTGATCCCGAACGTGTGGACGTAAATGTACACCCCACAAAAAGTGAAGTAAAGTTCGCCGACCAGCAAATGATGTATTCCCTGGTTCGGGGTGCAGTCAAACGTGCGCTGATCACAGATAATATCATACCTGATATGCAGCATAACCGCTCTGCATCGCACAACGATTTCGACCGGAGATTTGGTTCTTCCCTCGTTGATGACATGCGGCAATTTACCGCTGGACGCGCGCAGATGAATTTCGATGCACACAAAAAGGATACACAGCAATCATTGCCGTTAACGATTGAACCTCCCCAGACGGCATCTCCGTTTCCCGTTCAATCGCCGGAACCACCCGCGCAAGCCCGACAAAATGACGGCGCCATCGTCTGGCAATTGCATAACAAGTATATTCTTTCGCAAATTAAAAGTGGTCTTGTTGTCATCGACCAGCACGTCGCACACGAGCGGATTCTTTATGAAAAAGCCAAAGCCAGTTTCAAAGCGAAAAATATGCCGTCCCAGCAACTCCTTTTCCCACAAACCATTGATTTGTCATCCGAAGATTATGAAGCGTTGATGGAAATTTTGCCTTTTCTGGAAAAGATCGGTTTTATCCTCAAAGGATTTGGCGGAAAAACAGTGGTGGTGGAAGGCGTTCCCAGCGGCATGCGCATTCGCAGCGAAAATAAAATTTTGCTGGATATTCTTGATGAATACAGAACGAACCAGGGCACGGAAATCGATATTCAGGAACGTGTGGCAAAAAGTTTTTCGTGCCGCTCCGCAATTATGGCCGGGGAAAGATTGACCCCTGAAGCGATGAACGCCCTGATCGATCAATTATTTACAACGCAGAATCCCTATTTTTGTCCTCACGGACGCCCGGTAATGATTACAATTTCAATTGACGAACTTGACAAAAGATTTGACAGAAAATGAAAGTCCTTCTCATCGTCGGCCCCACGGCAGTCGGAAAGACCGAAATTTCCCTGCGGCTTGCCCGCTCCCTGGGCGGAGAAATCGTCTCGGCGGATTCCCGCCAGGTTTACCGATACATGGACATCGGTACCGCCAAACCTGCCAAACATGAGCTTGAGCAAATCCCCCACCATTTTATCGATGTACGCAACCCGGATGAATATTACAGCGCCGGAGAATATGGACGTGAGGCCAGAGCCTGTATCAAGAATCTGCTTGGAGAAAATAAAGTCCCGATTGTTGTGGGAGGCTCTGGATTTTACATTCGTGCTCTCGTAGACGGACTTTTTGCACCCAGGATTTCGGACTCGCAAGTTAAGGAAAAATGGCGGCTGCGTATTCGTAAAGAGGGTGCGGAGAGTGCGTTTGCCTATCTTCAAAAGATCGATCCCCAATCCGCTGCACGTCTGCACCCCAATGACACGCAGCGGGTGATTCGTGCTCTCGAAGTTTACGAAATCTCCGGCACCCCCATCTCTGCATTTCAGGAAAGTGACAAAACGCCGGCTGATTTTTCCGCCGTTTTTGTTGGTTTAACGCGAAAGCGCGAAATTCTCTACGAGCGCATCAACAGCCGGGTCGATAAAATGATCGAAAAAGGTCTAATTGATGAAGTCATTTCGCTCAAAAAAAAAGGATGGGGTCCGAAACTCAATGCGCTGAGAACCGTCGGCTATAAAGAAGTTTTCGATTTTCTGGATGGCGCCATTTCTAAAGATGAAATGATTCGCCTGATCAAGCAAAGTTCGCGCCGTTACGCCAAGCGTCAGTTGACCTGGTTTCGCCGTGATTCGAGGATTCACTGGATCGATCTCGACGAGCATGACGAGCAAAAAGTTTTGAATGACATTTTAGGACTTTTTACGAGTAACTCATGAATAAATGACCAGGACGGGAAGAACAAGTGGCTTCAGCCCCTTGTTCTTAAAATAAAGGAGTGTAACTATGCTAAAACTGGTTGAATGCGTCCCTAATTTCAGCGAAGGACGCGACATGAGCAAAATCGATGCAATTACCCATGAAATAAAATCTGTAGAAGGGACCAAACTTTTAGACGTTGATCCCGGCAAGGACACAAATCGCACAGTGGTCACTTTTATCGGCGAACCGGACGCTGTTGTTGAGGCGGCATTCAAAGCCATTGCCAAAGCTGCTGAGGTCATCAACATGGCGCAGCACAAGGGTGCGCACGCCAGGATGGGAGCAACGGATGTCTGTCCTTTTGTCCCGGTTACCGGAGTTACGATGGAGGATTGTGCGAAACTAGCGGAAAAATTGGGAAAGCGCGTTGGCGATGAACTTGGGATTCCGGTCTATCTTTACGAGCAGGCTGCCTCCAGATCGGAACGGGAAAATCTGGCTGATGTTCGGGCGGGAGAATATGAAGGTCTGCCGGAAAAACTCCAGGACCCAGAGTGGCAACCGGATTTCGGCCCGACTGCCTTTAATGCAAAATCCGGAGCAACGGCTATTGGCGCCAGGGAATTTCTTATCGCTTACAACATTAATTTGAACACCCGCGATAGAAGGTTGGCCAATGAAATCGCTTTTTCTATTCGTGAGCGCGGTCGGGCAAAACGCGATGCCGAGGGAAATATTATTCGCGATGAAAATGGCGTGGTGCTGCGTGTGCCGGGAAAATTCAAATTCTGTAAAGCCGTGGGCTGGTATATGGATGATTTTAGCCGTGCCCAGGTTTCCATGAATCTGACGAATTACAAAGTGACGCCGCCGCATATTGTTTTCGACGAGTGCTGCAAGCTGGCGGATGATTTGGGCGTTCGTGTTACGGGCAGCGAGCTGGTAGGGCTGATTCCATTGCGGGCCATGCTGGAAGCCGGACGATATTTTTTAGCAAAGCAGGGCAAAACCACCGGAGTGCCTGAAGTGGAACTTATCCATACCGCAATCCTTTCCCTGGGACTCGATGATCTCTACACATTCAAGCCCGAAGAAAAAATCATTGAATTTCAAATCGAAAAACAAGCCTACCTTGTTGAGAAAAAAGTGAACGAATTTACAGACGTCCTCTCCACCGATGCCCCTGCTCCCGGAGGCGGCAGCGTTGCCGCGCTGTGCGGCGCCCTGAGCGGTGCCCTGTCTTCCATGGTAGCGGCGCTGACTTTTGGCAAAAAAGGATATGAAAATTCTTTCGAGTTGATGCAGCAAATCGGCGTGGATGCACAAAAATTAAAAGATGAATTTCTTGCTGATGTGGATCGCGATACGGCGGCGTTTAACAAAGTGATGGACACGTGGCGCTTGCCCAAAAAGACAGATGAAGAAAAACAGGCACGCGCGGCTGCCATCGAAGAAGCAACAAAAGAAGCCACCCTGGTACCTTTTGATGTATTAAAGCGCGCAGAAAAAGCAGCCGAACTGGCACGAAAAGTCGTGGAAAAAGGAAATACAAATTCCATTTCAGACGCCGGTGTGGCGGCAATGACGGCACGAACGGCCGCCGAAGGTGCGTATCTGAATGTCCGAATAAATTTGCCGGGAATTAGCGATGAACATTTCAGATCAACTGTTCTTCAGGAGGCAAAAAAAATTCGCACAAGAGTCGTGAAACATACAGAAGAAACAGTTCGCCTGACCGAAAAAGCCCTGGAAGAATCAGCCTGAAGCCTGGTTTGCAATAATAATTTAAGAAATCACGAGATGGTGTT
>JAADGR010000103.1 GCA_013152225.1 Calditrichota bacterium | reverse complement strand
TTTTTTGTTTTTGTTCCGTTCTTTTTTGAACGTTTTGTAACCATTAAGATGAGTTCCGATACGAAAAACAAGACGGAAAAATAAGTGATTGTTTCTATGGTCATCTTTTTCCCTTTCAAGAGACTTGATTATAGCCGAATAAAAAAACAAAGCAATTACTGGTTACTCGTAAAAATCCTGAAATGTCATTGCGAGCGAAGCGAAGCAATCTGGATGTCGGACAAAGTGCTGAATTTTAGGGATCGCTTCGCTCCTCGCGATGATATGCTTTTCGACGTTCCCGAAAGAAGTTTCTCATATAAAATCAGGTTCGCTGCCTTTGCGAACCTCCGGCACTTTTCCCTCTCAATTTAGCGGGATAAAGATTATTTGTTTTTCGTCAAGATGTTTAGTGGTTTAGTACGGGAAAAAAACGATATTGTTTGCCGCTAAATGTAAAAAGTGGAATGCAGAATTCCACTTTTTTAAAAAGAGCACAAATTTTATGTGAAAAGCAAGTTAAAACGGCTGGCGAAGTCGAAATGTAATAACAATGTCGCTGTCGCCAAAATCCCGATCCATTCTTTTGGCAAAATTGATTCTGAAATCTCCGTCGTCGCTGGCTATGGCAATACCGACGTCTGTCTTTAGATCTTTCCACTTTAGGGATTCAAAGGTATCCTCTGGGAAAACGTCCTGGCTCTGATCGGCAAATTCTTGCTCCAGAGGCCATCTGCTCATTTGCATCGGTGTTTCTTCGTTGGCAAACCAAGCGTATCCTGCATCCGCAAAAAGGATGAGATCAAAGCCATCGAGGATGAACCAGTTATCTTTGCCCGTGTTCAGATTGTATTCCAGATTTCCGAGAACCATACGGTCGCCGGTGAATTCCTTGAAATCGTAACCGCGCAAAGTGGAAATTCCTCCCAGGTCGAACCAGTACATTGGCGGAAGTGTCCCGGTCGCTGTTCCGGCGCGCAGCCGAATATTCAAACTTTCATCCCAGCCGAATGGCTGATAGCGACGGATATCAAGAATATAACGTTCAAAATCCATGTCGCTCACCATGCCGTGTCCGGCCCTTTCTGCAAATGCGGAAATGTGCCATCCCCGGGTGGGATTTTTTTTGTCGTTTCGCGTATCAATAGTCAGTTTTCCAACGGCACTTTGAATGTCCAGGTAGAACGGATTCGGATATGAATGAAACGAACCATCCGTGGACAGACTCCATGGCATTAGGGGAGGATTGGGGCGGAATTTTTTATGTTTTCCAAATATTGCCCAGTTGGTTTTGTTTTCCAGGCTGCTGAATCTGTCATCACGGAATTCGCCCCGTAAACTGACGCGACGACCCAAATTCTGATTGAAAAAAACGCTGTATCCTTCCCGGCGATAATAATCGCGAAAGTCTTCCTTGATGAGAAATGCGGCCAGAGAATTTTCCATTCTGCCAATGATCCAATCGTCTTTGGTAGCAGTCAAATTATGGAATTCTCCTCCCAGCGAAAAGCGGTATTCGCCTAAAAGCCAGCGCTCCAGCCCTAATCGATATTGCAGCCGCTTGGCGGCAAAAGAATAAGCTCCCAGGCCGATAACTGCAAAATTGTGTTTGTGTCTTTCCCACCAGCTTTGCCGGGGAAATTGAAATCCGAAAGTAAAACCATCGACCCGATTATAGTCCGCATAAACAGGGGAAGAATCATCATCGCCGTCAATATAAATGCCTTCTTTCCGTTCGGAAGGAGCGTGTTTTTTCTGCGGCTGATTTTCTTTTTTCATGCCGTGGTATGTAATGTGACGTTTTTTATGGCTTTTACGGCTTTCACCTCTTTCAACGACATCGCCGTCCACAACGGCACCTTCGTCACTCCAGACCTTACCGCCAAAGCTGATGACATCTCCTTTCACATAAGCGTTTGATTTTAATTCCACATCACCGTACAAAGCAAGCACATTGCCGTTGACCTCGCCTTTAATTTCGAGTGTGCCTTTGAGACAAATAACATCCCCATTGATGTATTCATCCTCCTTAATTTCGGCATCGCCCTTAAAACGGAGAGCGATATTATCGCCGTCTTTTAAATACTTTTGCACTATTTCACGCGCGGCATTTTTTTCCCTGGAAGATAAACCGCTGTAAAAATTTTCGCTCTGTGCAAAAGCGCGGTTGTTAAAAATCAGGGTAAAAAGAATGACCAATGCAGCGATGATCCACAGCCAAATAAGGGTCTGTTTTGTGTCCGAGACGTCCATGCTATCCTCATTCATTAAAGGGGAAACAGCTAAAACTTGGTCAATTTAGCAACTCTTAAATATAGGCAATTGATGTGCCAAATTTTAAAAAATATTGGACACTAACATGCTATCTAAATTTATAATTTACAAGAACTGATTTTCTCGTTTTAAAAGAATCCCCAAGAGGATAATTATGTGTAGCTGGATTACACAGTATATTTCCCACAAGTGTAGGAAATTTACACTAGTGTGTTGCGCAAAATTTCAAGAAGTCTTACCATATCCTGAGGAACGGGAGAATCGAATCGTACGAGTTCTTGAGTGATGGGATGAATGAAGACGAGGGTTCTTGCATGAAGCATTTGCCTTTTGAATTCCTGTAAGAGTCGGGTGACAAATTGCGATCTTGTTTTGTTTAGTCCGGCCAGTTGTTTTCCCCTGCCGCCATACGTTGCATCGGAAAAAACCGGGTGCCCCAACGAGGCCAGGTGAACGCGGATCTGGTGCGTGCGGCCGGTTTCGAGATTCAGTTTCAGATAGCTGGTGATGGGGTGTTCTTCCAAAACTTCATAATTGGTTATCGCATGTTTGCCGTCCGGGTGAATCATCATCCGCGTTCGATCTTTGGGACTTCGCGCCAGCGCTGCTTCAATACGACCGGATTTCTGCTTTAAATGTCCCCAGACAACAGCACGATATTCGCGTTCAATTTTATGCGCTGATAATTGTTTGGCCAGGCCGACATGGGTCACGTCATCTTTTGCAACAACCAGCAGGCCGGATGTGTCCTTGTCCAGGCGATGCACCAAACCTGGCCGCTTGTCGCCGCCTACGCCGGAAAGTTGCTGACAATGTGCCAAAAGCGCATTGACCAGGGTTCCGCTCATGTTTCCAAAAGCAGGATGGACAACCATGCCCGGCGGTTTATCGACAACGAGCAAGTATTCATCTTCGTAAATAATATCAAGAGGGATTTCTTCGGACAGAATTTCGGTTTCATGGCGCGCCGGGAACGCGATGCGGACAACCTCTCCGGGACGAATCGTATGTCCGGCTTTTGTCGGCTGTCCGTCAATGGTGACGCGCTCTTCATCGACGAGACGTTTCAGCTTTGCGCGCGTAACAGACGGCAATTGATTGGCAAGAAATTTATCCAATCGTTCCTTTTCTTTGCCTTCGGGAACTGTTATTTCAAGAGATTTTTCGTCCATCTTTAAAAGAACAAACTTAATTTGGACAATTTTATAATTTCTTCCAGTTTTTCCCGTGCGGCAAATTCTCCCTCCTCGATGAGCCAGTCAATCTTGGCAAATTCCGACCAGTGGAATTCACCTACGGCGGGTTGAATGAGCACATCGGCCTCCTTGATTAACTGGTCATGGTATTTCGCTGCGGTTATCATATAGCCCCTGAGGACAATGTCAATAACCGTTTCCAGTTTTGGATCCTGCGCCAGTTTTTGCGATACATCCACAGCAACCACTTTGTCGTTTTTTGCAAGTTGTCTCGCTGCACGAATCGGGACAGGAGACGTCGCTGCACCGTCGATTAATTTTCTGCTATAGATATCAATAGGAGGAAGAAAACCGGGTAATGTCGCACTTGCCGCGACAGCATCTCTCAATGATCCTTTATTCAAAATAACTTCTTTTCCCTCGATCAAATCCGTAGCAACAGCCGCGAATGGAATTTTAGTGTTTTCGACAAAATCGTTTTCCAGAAGAAAATTAATTGCACCATAAAGCCTTTCTATACCGACGGCAGCTTGCTTTCGGCTGGCAATGCTGATTACAATTCTTTCTCTGATATGTTCGGCCAGTTGATCGAACCATCCTTCGGAAAGTTTTTTCTTGCCGGCATACAAAAGTCCGCTCGATTTGTAAACAGGGCTGGCAATGAGGTCGCGGAATTTTTGTTCAACCGCATCAGCATTTTGCAGTTGCGAGTAAACAGCGCCTACAATCGCTCCCATACTCGTTCCGACGATCAGACCGATAGGGACTTTTTCCTGTTCCAGAACACGCAGAACGCCGATATGGGCAAACCCGCGCGCACCGCCACCGCCAAGGGCCAGTGTGATATTTTTTTTCTCGCCTAGCATTTACTCCAACAGTGTTATTTTTAGGTGATGAATTTCAGTTCCCAGCTTTAGGCTGCAGAAATAAATACCGCTCGGCAACAATTCTCCGAAATCGTTTTGGCCATTCCAAAGCAGTCGCTGGTTTTTCCCCGCGGTATGTAAAGTTTTTGCAAAAGTCTTTACGCTCTGACCAAGACCATTGAAAATTTCGCCGCTGACATTTGTGGGTTGTGTCAGATCAAAATTAATTTGCATGATGTGATTTTTAGAAACACGAAAAGGATTCGGGTAGGCACCTGCAAGTTCTGTCTTTTCAGGAAGACCTTCGGGCTCGCCCCAGTACATGAGCGCGGCATAAGCATCGACCAGTCCGTAGCCGTAATTATTATCCGGGTCGGTTGCACGATCCGCTGTTTTAAGCAGTGCTTCGCGAACCTGCATGGGCGTCAGATTCGGATAGGCCGACAAAATGAGCGCCGCAACACCTGCTGCCATGGGACAGGCAGCAGAAGTCCCTGATACGTTCGTAAAGCCACTGCCAATCCCTTCACGAGGAGGGACGGCAACGCCGACATTTCCGACGCCCATTGCGACAATATCGGGCTTAATACGACCATCAAAAGTCGGGCCGCGCGAACTGAAATCCGCAAGAACGCCGCCGGAATCAACGGCTCCGACCGTGATGACGCTGTCTCCATCAGCCGGCGCATCGATGTAATGCCAGGCACTATTTCCTTCGTTGCCGGCAGCAACCACCACCACAATGCCCTTTTTGACAGCCAGATCAGCAGCAATGGTAATGGGTGCCGTTTTGCCGTCCATATCTTTATAAGAATACCAGTCGAGATAACCCAGGCTGGTACTGATGACGTCGGCACCGAGACTATCCGCCCATTCCGCGGCAGCGATCCAGTTATCTTCTTCGACCGGGGTTTCGGAACTGACGTCTTCGGTTTTAGCCAGCAAAACATCGGCGCCAAAGGCAGAGCCGATCAATTGACCCGGGAAAAATCCGGCCAGCATGGAAAGAATAATTGTGCCGTGCCAGTTTTGTCCGCCCGTATCTTGTCCTTCTTCGTTATCAACTGTGGCATCTTTATTGATGAAATCATAAGCAGCGACAACGTGCAAATGCTCAAACGCCAGGTGATTCAATCTAAAACCAGTGTCGAAAACAGCAACAAGCACACCCTGACCGGAGATTCCCAAATCATGAACTTTGGGAATGTTGATGAGTTCATTTTGTGCAAGTGACTGGCCGTAATCGTAAACATAATTCTGGGGGAAAACACTCGCTTTGCCGAGAGGCTTTACCTCTGTCACAGGCCTTCGTTTTGCGGTCATCACCGGTTGAATGTGAGACACAAAAGGCTTTTGCGATATATCCCTTTTCTGTTTTTTTGAAAGCACAGCACTTGCGGCGTTCAACCATTTTGAAACCACAATCGGCTTGATGGAACGTGAACTCAGAGAATCGAGATATGGCCGCCAAACGGGAACATCTGTATAATCCACTAAAGAGCCTGAGCGCATCACTTTTGCCCGCCGATGTCTTGTTTTTGGGAGAAGACGATTCCCGATATCAGCGAATGTATCTGCTGCAATCGGTCCTTTATCCCTGAAGAAAATCCAGTACTTTTGTCGTCCCTGCTTGTTTGCGCTAAAAGCAAAACCGGAAAACAGAAAAAGAGGAAAGAACAAAAATACAAATATTTTAATCGTTAGAGACTTCACCGCTGTTCCATATAAGCTTTTCGAATAATAACCGGATGCACGGGCAAAACCGGCTGGCGGTAAATCGGAGACATCTTGGTTTCAAAATTGCCGATTTTTTCCAGCACATCCATGCCTTCGATAAGCTTGCCGAAAACGGTGTATTTGCCGTCGAGATGCTGCGTGTGTTCACGCGACAGACAGATAAAAAACTGGCTTCCGGCGCTGTTGGGATCCTGCGCCCGCGCCATGGATAAAATGCCTTTGTCGTGAGGAATATCGTTGAATTCCGCTTTTAACGTATAGCCTGGCCCGGAGGGACGGAAATTTGCATGCGGGTCAACGCGCGTGCCGATATCTCCGCCCTGAATCATGAAATCTTTGATGATCCGATGGAATGAGGTGCAATTATAATAGCCTGTTTTTACCAGGCGTTTGAACGCACTGCAATGATTTGGCGCCTTGTCCGTGAAAAAGCGAATGACCATTTTGCCAAAATTTGTTTCCAGTACAGCCACCTCATTTTCTGCCACAGGCTCCAGCGGTGTCTCTTTAACTTTTTGCAAAAGCGAGTCGAACTCTGCTTTGTTCAAAGGCTTGCAGGCGCCGTCATAATCGAAATCCAGAGTCGCCTTTCCCGTTCTGTCAAAGCGTGTCCATTTTTCGACTTCGATATTTCCCTGGTAATTCCCCTCAAAATGTTTTTTCCCATTTTGATAATATTCTGTCCAGAGTCCTTCTTTTTTCCCATCCAGGAATTTTCCATTAATTTGAATATTACCATTTTTGTACCAGATGGTAAATTCCCCATCCAACACGCCATTTTTATAATTGCCTTGCTCTCTTTTCTCACCATCTTTATATTTACTGACCACCTTCCCCGAATAAGGTTTTTCACTTCCGATTTGATAGGCCAGACCGTTCTTTACTCTTAATTGCGAACGAGGTATTTCTTTGCTGCACGAAAAAAGCATAACGGATAAAATGAATGCTGTGGCTAAAAATATTTGTTTCATTCCACTTCCTCCCAATTTCCCTGTTAAATATCTTTGACATTTTTACTTGACTATATAATTTAGCAAATCGCTGCAAATTTTCAAAACCAAATTATTATTTCGCTTCACTACAAGCTTTGGCCATAAATTCGGAAAAGTCTTCCTTCACCTGCTTTAAATAAAATGTCGCATTTTTTTAAAGAATCTGAATTCTCCCATTTAACGATCAGGGGCTTGTCGTGGTTTTTGGATACTTCAACGATTTTATTTATTTTTTGGGAGAAATAAATTCCTGGGAGTGCTCCCGTATTGTAGTTTTTATTTACAAGGAAAACGTATTTCTCATTCTTTTTGCCCTGGAAAAATCCCGCCAGAATTGATTGCCCTTCGATTTTACTAATCGGCAAGTGCAGTACCAGGGGCCGGCAGTTCTGCGGCACCGGATCACTGTGATATACGCCGGTTGAAGTCAAATCGAGTAACAGCGGTCCGATCGTCCGAATCTCGTTGTTTAACTTTGCAACCAGATGATAGGTGGTCGTCGTTTGCCCGGATGGGTCAAGCAATGCCTCTCCGAATTTAAATTTTCTATTACTCCGGGGCGTGGCATACGTAAAATACTGAATTCCTTTGGCGCCATAAGCCAGTGCACTGTAAACCTCGAAACGCAAATGCGGCAATACCGGTTTCACATATTGTCCGTGCCGGGTCGTCAGAGCAAATGCCCAAAACGGCACTGTATCCTTTAAAGCGGCTCTGCGGATGATTTCAAGGTTTTCGAAGAATCGCGGGCGTAAACCGGAATCCAGAATGGGATAGTGATCAAAACTTGCAATTCGCGGATGAACGGTTTCCAAAAAATCTTGCACATAACCTGCATAATCGTTGGTATCTAACCGGACCGGCGTGGTATAAATCGGGAAAAGATTAATGTAAACCTGGTGCAGGGAATCCTTTTTGCTTAAATATTCATTTAACCGCGCCAGTTTTTGAAATTCTTTTTTGCCGGGTTCATCTTTCAGGAAATATCCCCAAAAAGCAGGATGGCCGCTGTAATCATTAATAATGCTATCCAAAAGCGCAAAAGTAGAATCGTGGTTCACATCGACAGCGTTTATTCGTTTATCTGCCAGTAAAAGTTTAATGTGAGCCGAGTCCCCCCAGTCAAGCGCTTTCAGGTTAAAATCCCGGTCAGTGTAAGGTGAGTAACAAATGCTAAAACCCGCCTTGTGCATTTGTTGGAAGGACGCAAGGCTGGACAGTGTTTTGTCCGGCCCGTACCATGCAAGAATGGGAAACTCTTGCGGCGGTAGTTTATTACTGCAAGAAAGCGTAAAAAGTATGATGATGATGCCCAGACCACATTTGCTGCAAGATCGATTCACTGTTCATCTCCAAAAATCGAAATGATTGGTTTGAATTTCTCGGAATCCGTGTTATAATAAAACATCTGGCCGGGAAAGTCAAGTGGAAAAGTAAAGCTTGAGTCGTATGGACAATTTTATTATCTTCATTTTATACTTTCTTAATCTTCCCTTAAAAATGCGAGGTTCAAAATGGATGATGAAAGGAATCTCTCTCAATTCACACGCCGCAATTTTATTAAAACAACCACAACCGCTTCGCTCGCTGCAAATATTGTCGGCTGCAGCAAAAAAGCACGCAAGCCCAATTTGTTGTTCATCTGGACCGATGAGCAGCGTGCCGACACAATGCAAGTGTATGGAAACTCCAAAATACATGCTCCAAACATGAACAAACTGGCCGACGAAAGTGTGGTTTTTCAAAAGGCTTATATTTCGCAGCCGGTTTGTACGCCATCACGTTCCACTGTTATGACGGGCTTGTGGCCGCATGAAAATTCCTGCAGGGAAAACAATATTCCCTTACCCGACAATGTCGCCTG
>JAADGR010000449.1:2054-11050 GCA_013152225.1 Calditrichota bacterium | reverse complement strand
AAGGGGATTTTATGTTTTACACTTATATCCTGCAAAATACAAGGGGTCAATTTTACATTGGTCAGACATCAAATCTGGAAGATCGATTAAAACGTCATAATTCCGGCCGTTCAAAATTTACAACTCGTATCTGGAATCGCCTCACGTTTCCAATGCGAATAACGGATCTATCGTAATTTCTACTTTTTCAATTTGGGGGAATTGTTCTTTGAGAGATTTGGTGATTTGTCCTTTTAATTCGTCCTTTGTTGTGTCTGATACTTCTCTTTTGATTTGCAGGTCAAAGTGGATCGCAACAGCTTTCTTATCATGTACTATTCGCAGTTCGTGAAATGAATGACAGAGATTATCGGCAACACAAAATTTAGCCACTTTTTTTTCAATCTCGTAATGAAGTGATGTTTTTTTCGACATGGGATCAACATGGACGGTGGCGTACAAGTCAAGCTCCTTTTGCAGTTTGCCGGTCAAAACTTCTGCGATCTGATGTGCCTTGCTGAGCGCCATATTTTCATCGACTTCAATGTGCAGTGAGACAAGACGGATATTGCCGTAATTGTGAAAAATAATGTCGTGGATATTACGAATTTCGGGCACACCGGCCGCAAGGTTTTTAATATCGCCGGTCAGCCCGGGGGGGGTTGGCTCCCCCATGATTTGATCGATGGGCTTTTTGACGATTTTGTAAGCGATGTAAAGAATGTAAAAACCGATGAGGATGCCCACGATTCCATCAAAAAGACTTATTCCGTATCTGGCCAAAATAATGGCGATGATGACGAGAATTGTTGTGATCGCATCAGAATGGTGATGCCAGGCGTCTGCATTGAGCGTACCGGAATCGAGCCGGGCAGAATATTTTTGCGTATATCGCGCCATCCATTCTTTAATGATCACCGTAATAGCCATCAGCCCGGCAATGAGCCAGGTGGCGGCAATTGGGGCCGGGTGCAAAATACGCCCTATGCCGACTTTTGCCAACTCCACTGCTGTCACCCCCAGTAGTGTTGCCATAACGATTGACGTTATTTGTTCCGCACGACCGTGCCCGAAGGGATGCTCCGGATCCGAGGGTTTGGCTGAAACCTTGAAAGAGATTATAACCAAAAAGGATGTTAAAATATCCGACAATGTGTGAAAGGCATCAGAGATGATGGCGAGGCTGTGGGACATAAAACCGAGAAATAGCTTGAGCATAAAAAGTAAAAAATTAATGCTCACACTCATATATCCCAAACGTATTCCGATTCGGGTTTTATTTTTCTGGCTGGTATTTTTCATAAAAAAACGATCTCAAAATTCAGAGCAATTGTAAAAGTGCTTGTTCTTCTCTCTCATATTTTAGTGTTTCATTTCCAGCTAAAATCTTTTGGCACCAGGTCCTTTGTTATAATATCTCCGGGTTTTGTTGTCATTCCGGGCCATAATTTTCTTCCCGGATAAACAGAAGTGTGAATGCCCGTACTGGCGCCATCAGAAAAAATAGCGCCGAATTTGTTTCTCCCCGAATTAACGAGTTTTCCTTTAACCATCGAGCGGATGCTGCCATCATCGTGGCGATGATTCGCTGTAATGGTTCCTGCGCCAAGATTGCATCCTTCACCAATAACAGAATCCCCGACATAGCTCAAATGGCTGATAAAACAGTTGTTCATTATTATAGAGTTCTTAATTTCAACGGCCTGACCAATGCGACAGTTGTTGCCAATGCCGGAATATTTTCTGATGTAGCAGTTCGGCCCGATTATGCAGTTTTCACCAATGACAGCCGGCCCTTCTATGACGACACCGGATTTGATGACGCTTCCCTTGCCGATGGAAACCGAATCTTTCAACACCGCGCCCTGATCGACCTGGCCTTGTATGTCTGATTCAACGAGTTCTGCCATAAGAAATTCCTGATGTTTGAGCAAATCCCAGGCGTAACCGGTCGGCAGCCAGAAACCGGAGATCGGCATGATAAAGCAGTCCTTTTTTTGTGCAAGCGCGAGTATTGACGAAGTGATTTCAATTTCACCGCGTTCGCTCGGCGATGTGTTTTCTATCTCGGAAAAAATCTCCGGTTCAAAAACATAGCAGCCGATATTTGCCAGGTCGCCAAGATATTCTTTCGGCTTTTCAACAAGATTCAAAACCCTATTGTTTTCATCCACCTGATAAACGCCATAAAGTGATGGATCTTTGATCCTTTTGACCAATGCGCCAAAATCCAGGCTCACCAATTTTTCAAGGTCTTCGCGTGCAAAAAGATCATCACCATTCATGGCAACGAATTTGTCTTTGATAAACGGCCTGGCTTGCAAAATCGCATGACCGGTTCCCAATTGTTCCTTTTGTTCCTGGTAGATGAGTTTGATGCCGCGGTATTCATTTCCAAGCACATCTTTGATCATCTCTGCACGATACCCGACGATGAGAATAACCTCATCGAACAGCCCGACCATCTGATCAAGGCTATGCATGATGAGCGGCTTGTTTGCAATGGGTAATAACGGCTTTGGGCGGGTTAATGTGAGGGGATATGTTCGCGTGCTTTTCCCGGCAACCAGTAAAACGGCCTGCATTGATTTTTCTCCTGAATTGAAATGAATGACTCGAGGTTTTATAATATAAAACTTCATTTTCATCTTGGCAAGAACTATTTGAAAGAGATTGCAGTCCAGGATTTGTATGCTGACCTCTGGGTCATTGGAACAGACGCAGAAGGACAAATGGGGGTTTTTCAAATTATTCTGCCCTGAACGTTGAATAGCTTTCACACATACTCAACTTTTCCTTGAAAAAGTTCAAACAATTCGATATACTCATTGCGAATGTTTTGAAAACACAGTATATTTTAAAATACACAAAACGGAATAATGAACGAGGAGACAACAATGAGTGAAAATAAGCTGAGCCGCCGGGAGTTTGTAGGCAAAACTGTCGCAGCAGGAATGGCCTCTGCTTTGATGACAAAAAGCGCTTTTGCAAAGGAAAACAAAATGAACAAAAAAGTCCTGTTTGTCTGGGGCGGCTGGAAAGGCCACCAACCGGGTGAATGCAGAGATTTGTATGTGCCCTGGTTGAAACAGCAGGGCTGCGATGTTACGGTTTCCAATACACTGGATTCTTACACGGATCAGGATTTAATGAATTCAATGGACTTGATTGTGCAGGTGTGGACCATGGGAAAAATCACCGGCGAACAGTCAAAAGGTCTTGTTGCCGCGGTTAAGAACGGCGCGGGTTTGGCGGGCTGGCATGGCGGTTTGTGTGATTCTTTTCGCGAAAACACGGAATATCAGTTTATGACCGGTGGTCAGTGGGTTGCTCATCCCGGCGGAATCGTTGACTATGAAGTTCATATTGTTGATCATAAAGATCCGGTAACCGCCGGCATTAAAAATTTTCAACTGCGCTCCGAGCAATATTACATGCACGTTGATCCCGCCAACAAAGTTCTGGCAACCTCGATATTCAACGGCGAACATGATTTCTGGATCAAAGGGACGATCATGCCGGTGGTTTGGAAAAAAGTCTTTGGAAAAGGTCGCGTGTTCTATGCCTCTTTTGGCCATCATGCTTCCGATTTTGACGTTCCGGAAGCATTGGAAATTGTTCACCGAGGTATGCGTTGGGCCAGTGAAAGCAAATATGAAAAAGCAGAAAATCTGATCAGTCCGGTTTATCCGCGGAGCTAATAATGACAAAAGGAAAAGATGTTCGAACAATGCCCATGTCCGCGATATTACTTATTCATTGCCCGGATCGAAAAGGGTTGATTCTTGCGGTTACTGAATTTATCAAAAAAAATAACGGCAACATATTGTACCTGGGACAACACGTTGATGCACAAAAAGCGAGATTTTTTATGCGCGTTGAATGGGAACTGCAGGATTTCATCATTCCTACTGAAAAGATTGGCGAATATTTTGACGTTCTTCTGGCGCGAAAGTTTAACATGCAATGGAAACTCTATTTTTCCGGGCGCGTTCCGCGAATGGCCATATTTGTATCGAAACTGCCTCACTGTTTGTACGACATGCTATCGCGCTGTCAATCCGGAGAATGGGATATTGAAGTGCCGGTGATCATAAGCAATCATCCGAATCTCGAAAAACCGGCTAAGCAGTTCGGCGTTGATTTTCATTGTTTTTCCATGACCGGTTCGAATAAGCAGGAACAAGAAAAAAATCAGTTAGAAATTTTAAACAAACTTGAAATCGATTTTGTTGTCCTTGCACGGTACATGCAAATCTTATCAGAGGATTTTGTGGCTCATTACCCTAACCGGATTATCAATATTCATCATTCGTTTCTTCCCGCGTTTCCAGGTGCAAAACCATATCATTCAGCCTATGAAAGAGGTGTGAAAATTATCGGCGCAACCAGTCATTATGTCACTGCTGATCTGGATGCGGGGCCAATTATCGAGCAGGATGTCGTTCGTGTCAGTCACGCCGATTCAATCAAAGACCTGGTGCGCAAAGGGCGTGATCTCGAAAGAGTCGTTCTATCCCGTGCTATTTGGGCGCATGTGCAGCGAAAAATTCTTGTTTACGATAATCGGACAGTTGTTTTTAACTAGGTTCGTTCGATCGGACACTGCATATTCCGAATTCAGGCTATAAAAGAAAGAGAAAACATGTCAACCTTGCACCGAATAATTAACGGTGATTCCCGCCGGATGGATGAACTGAAAGATGAGTCCGTTCATCTCGTCATCACTTCGCCGCCGTATTGGCAGTTAAAGGATTACGGCAGCGGAGACCAGATCGGCTTTCATGACGATTATGAAAGCTACATTAACAATTTGAATCTCGTCTGGAAAGAGAGCTATCGCGTTCTTGAAAACGGTTGCCGGTTGTGCATCAACATCGGCGATCAGTTTGCCCGGGCTGTTTATTATGGGCGCTATAAAGTTATCCCCATTCGTACGGAAATTATTAAATTTTGTGAGGCCATCGGTTTTGATTACATGGGTGCGATTATCTGGCAAAAAGTAACCACAACCAACACCACCGGTGGCGCCACGATCATGGGTTCCTTTCCATTTCCCCGGAATGGTATTTTGAAACTGGATTACGAATTTATTTTGATTTTCAAAAAACCGGGCAAGCCCGAGCCAATTGACCCGGAAATCAAAGAACGATCAAAAATGACAAAAGAAGAATGGAACACATTTTTCCAGGGACATTGGAACTTTCCCGGCGCGCGTCAAAACGGACACATTGCCATGTTTCCCGAAGAACTGCCGCGCCGGCTCGTCAAAATGTTTTCCTTTGTCGATGATGTTGTCCTCGATCCTTTTCTCGGCAGCGGCACGACCTCGCTTGCCGCAAAAAATCTGGACAGGAACTCGGTCGGCTATGAAATCAACAAAGAATTTATTTCGATGATCAAAGAAAAAGTAGGGGTAAAGACCCAAAGCATGTTCCAGAAAGCACGCTTTAAATTTTCCAAACAGCAGCCGATAGAAATCGACTTTCAAAAAGAGATCAAAAAGCTGCCCTACATTTTCAAAGACCCGCATAAACTGGATAAAAAGATTGATGTCAAAAAACGTCAGTTCGGTTCCAAAATTGACAAGACAATTGAAGCGCGGGAGGAATATTTTAAAGTTGAACGAATCATCAGCCCGGAGAAATTGCAGCTCAAAAACGGCAAAATCATTCGATTGCTCGGTATCGTAACAATTGAAGAAATGAGAGAGAAAGCGGAAGAATTTTTGGCCGGGAAAATAAAAAAACAAAAGATTTTTTTAAAATACGATAAACAAAAGGTCGAAAGCGAGCAAAAGCTTTCATGCTATTTGTATTTGCAGAACAAAACTTTTATCAACGCGCATCTGATCAAATCCGGTTTGGTTGCTGTGGACAGGGAAAATGAATATTCAAAGAAAAAGCGCTTTGTAAAATTGGAAGACGAAAGACAGAAAACGAATCTCTGACAACTTTGACTCCGGGTGTCGATGCCTGAATATTTCGAGAGGTACCGACATCCGGTGCCCTTCGGGCAACCGGAGTCTTTTTCCTTCTTCGGCCCAAGCTGCACAGATTGTGTAAAAACGCAGAGTGCAACGCAGCCCATAAGGGGGCTGCACTCCTGGGATTTGATCGTTTTCTTCTCCGTCCCAAGCTGCAGCTTGGGACGGAACAAACTTTAGAAGCTTTGCTTCTACTTGGCCGACCCAAAAGTCCAAACTATTCGCTCACTAAAAGTTGGAAATCTTTAAATAATCCATATCCAACGGTACTGTATTCCGTTCCTGAGGGTCGTCCTCCCGGGGCACCTTTTTGAAAAGAACCCGGCCAGGCCCGTCCCAAAGGCGGATTGCCATGGTGGGGGCCGAGCAGGTTTTTCAGAGTCCCGTACACAACAACTTTGATTTTGTGCTCGCCGGCAGGCAATTTGTCGGTTATGTCCAGTTGATAAGGCGGGAAAGCGATGGAACCCGCTCGCGCATCGTCCACGAACACATCTGCTACTGAGCCGAGCCAGGACGGCAGAGTGACGATATACTGTCTGTTTTGTGCATTATTCGATTCGATGCGAAAAGATTTTTGATAGCTCACGCCATGAGCATAAAACGGCATGCCTTGTTCGTTCCACGCACCCAATTGAAGCGCTCGTGCGGGAATAAGGGAAAATCCCTTTGCCTCTGTTTTTACGTTGAAATTTCCGAGCAAATAAACTGATTCCAGTTCGGAATAAATTGAGAACGGCGATGCTTTGACGGTGATGCTGTTCCTGCCGGAATGAACGAAAGAGCCGATATCATACACCCCAAATGCTTTATCCAGCCACCATTTGCCCGGCAAAGCATCGACAGCTTTTCCATTGATGGAAACCTGGAATCGTTCCGGTCGCTCAACGACAACCCGAAGGGAGCCGGTGTCCACGCCTTGTTTTACGGGAAACCAATAGGTCGCCTCAAAACCGGAATTTTTCGGAAAGTGATTCTTGTCGATGATATTCGTCTTAAACTGCACTGCGCTGTCCCAGGGATTGCGCGGCAAGCCGTGGTGCTGAAAAGTTTTTAGTTGTGCTTCGTAAAAATAGAGATCGTGAAAAGACTTGCCGCCGAGTAAAAGATCGCAATAATCCAGGGTAAGCACGTTCGGTGATTCACGGGTGATGCGAACGGCATTTTCCGCCGGAACGGCTCGCCAATCCAAGCTCTCCTTTTTGCCTGCTTGTGGGGTGGTTTTCCCCCTGCGGATACAAAGTATTAAGCTGCCAACCGGCGGAAGATTGTATTCGACTTGTACAGTGCTTCCTTTTTTGAGGAACGGATAACTCGATTTTTTCCCTGTAAACGGATCCCATTTTTCAACGGAACTGCCATTCATGTTAAAATATCCGTTTGCATTATTTTTCAGACTGGTATTCACCAGAAATAAAATCTCACCGTCTTTGTAAACGCGCCGGTGATGAAACAAAAGTTGTGATTCGCTAGTATCGCGGGAAAAAACAGTGTGTGGTGGTGATAGGTTTTCAATCTTGTCAAAAATAATTTCCGGCTGCGGATGAATCCAGTTTTGCGGAAATGCACGGCGTAATGAATCCGCTTTTGTACTCGACACGCCGTTAACGAAACGTGGCGCTTCGTCATACGCCAATATTTTTCCGCCGCCCTGCAGATATTTTTTTAAAAAATCCAGCGTCTCGCGATTGATATTTTCAAAGAACGGTGGCAGAATGACTAAATTATAAGATTTTTCCCCTATGCTAAATGAACTATCTTTGACCCAGCCGTGGTCTTTGATCACAGCTTCACTGCCAATATCGTATTCAATCTGGTTCTTTTCCAACTGATGGACAAAAGTCTGAAAGCCCTCTCCGATTTCCTCGAGATGCTCAGAGTCTTTTTCCCGGGTATAATACATCCACGCGCTGGTTGTCGGTTCGAGCACGAGGATGTTATTCTCTTGTTCTCCTGATGAAAGCACAACAGACAGGCGGCCAAAATAATCGGCCAACATTTTGTAATCATGCCACCAGGGTTCGTGGTAAGAAAACGACTGCGGATGGTCCCTTTTGCGCGCGCCCTTGATCGTCATGTAGGAAAGATGCTGGTTCATAAAATTCACGCCCAGGGCGAAAAGCCAATCCCCGATTCTTTTTTGGTCACGGAAGGTCAAGTCCCAGCCGCCGGCGCCGTATGTTTCACAGAGCGTCCTTTTTCGGCCCATTTGGTTTGCAATGCTTCGAATTTCTTTCACAGCGCGATCGTTACCGAATTGCGCATGGACATCCGTCTGCCAGTCATTCATCAGGCAGTCGATACCGGGCATACCTTCGTAGGAATACATCATCATATTGTCAGGACCCACTCGCGGCCGCGGCCATTCATGTTCCCAATAGTGGCCGGTAAAAATCAGATTGTTTTTTGAACAATAACTGCTGTAAGGTTCTGACCAGCCATCAACAAATAAATCCAGAAGCGTAGCGTAATACTCGAATCGAACTTTTTTCCAATTGCCAATCTCTTCGTAAAGCGAAGGCAAATGGGTGCGCAGATCGTATCCCCATTTTTCGCGAAATTTTGCAAAAAGCTGCGGCGTATAGTTTACGACGTTTCGACCGCTAACAGGAGAAATGTGCGCTTCATCTTCAAAAACGCCGGGAACCGTTTTGCCAAATTCATCGCCAAAAGCTTTTTTATATGCATCGAGCGTGATGTGCAAAAACTTTTTCGTAACATCACTGCGCATAATATCAACATAGGAAAAACCACCGTACCACGGGGAAGGTTTATTTTTCTTCAGGTCGAAAATGTAGTAATCGCCTTTTTCATTCGACGTCTTATTTGTAACATCGATGAATTGATTGTTCTGCCGTTTCAAAACAAGGAGCGGACTATTCTCAAACTTTTGCGGCAGTTCGGACACGTGATTCATGCGTAATCCTTTTCCCACGGCATCCGGCATTTCATCCGGTACGTGTCCGCCGGCAAATCCGGAGGGATACGAATTCTCATCGTAAATCCAGATTTTCATGCCGAGTTCTTTGCC
>JAADGR010000449.1:0-1958 GCA_013152225.1 Calditrichota bacterium | reverse complement strand
GCGCTTTAAAATCACGCAACTGTTCGGCAATTTCTTCTTTTGTGATTTTGTCATTCCACACCCACAGCGGTGCGGTGCGAAATTCCGAGGGTGGGTTTTTGAATAAATCAAAAGTTTCAGCAATGGTTGTTGGCTTTTGACTTTTTGTACAAGAGGCAAGAAAGGACAAACTGAAAAGGATTGCGAACGTGAAAAGTAAATTTAATTTTAGCAAGGTGCCCTCCGGGTTTTTAAAAGAAGCTTTTTTTTATGTTAAAAAACAAACGGCTAAAAGTCAAGTATAATTGACTCGTAAGACCCCGATGCTTGTCAGGGCTTCGAGGGGCCGGAAGGAGTAAAGGAAAGCCCGATGAAATTTTTTGACACCGGATGCGCATCAGGGCTCCGGTTGTCAGAGGGGATGAGGTACTTGTCTCAGATGAAAGAATAATTTCCGCTATGTTCTTTTAAATAATTTTGTATATTTTCTAAAAGTTTATAATGCTTTTGGTCATTATCAGGAGTAGGCTCGATGATCTTTAAATTTACAAAAGTGATATTTTTAAAAAGATGCAAATTCTTTATTATAGTTGCTTCACTGCTCTTTTTATTATCCGGCCAAATCATGGCTGATTCTTTGTATCATTATTATCCTGAAACACCTCGACTGATCGCCGGCGATACCTTATTCGTCATCGAGAACGGAGCGATGAATAATGCAGAAAGACTGCTTATCTCGACTTTGGCGGGTGTTGTGGCGCAGAAAAAACCGCACATTTTTATTCGCCTGGGTGCCGGGTATTTGCAATGGCTGGACGATCTGCAATCGCGCTACGGTCTTGTTTTGGACTATACATTTCAAAACGCCCCATGGGGATTGTTAACGCATTTTGAAACCGATCTTGCGGACTCGGCTTATTTATTGTGTCAACTCGGGCAGAGTTCGATGAATGTGGCCACATCACTGGCCGGTATCCGGCGCGCCGTTGCTGTGGACGAAAGCATTGAATCCAAGGCAATAGCGGTGGGACTGCATCTCAAAATGGATGTTCGCGGCAAGGACGAGTCGTGGTGTTTTCAAAACTATTGGCCGCAATTCAATCATGGTTTGCTCATTCAGCAAAAGGAATCGGTGTATGGTCTGCGGGATTACGGGCCGCTGACAAAGGCGTTCACTTTTTTCGATGGTAATTCCGCTTTCATGCGGCAGGTCATGGACGCTGCGGATGACGATTCGCCCATCCTTGGCTGGGGCGATGCCTCGCAGGGAGAAGACAGGTTTGTACAAGCGGGCTCCGACAACTCGGTTTTTACTGTTGCTTCCGACCATGCCTGGAACCTCTCCGTTTTTTCCGCCCTGAAAACAGATTCACTTTATCAACGCACACATGTGGATGAGCAGGCACCGACACCTGCGGTGCACACCGTCACTTTCATCATGAGCGATGGCGATAATATTCAGTGGCTGATGAATGATTTTTCCACAAATGAAAAATGGTTCGCCAGTCCTTTGCGCGGTCAGTTCAATATGGGATGGACTGTCTCGCCGTCGATGGCGGCACTGGCGCCGACGATTCTGGATCGCCTTTATCGGGATGCGGCAACCGGCCCGGGGCAGGATTTTTTCGTCTGCGGCGTGTCCGGCGGTGGTTATTTATACCCGTCTTACTATCCCGAGTTGGCAACCCATTGCAATCGACTGAATGGTTACCTCAAAGCCGCTGATCTGAATATCGTAACCATTCTGGAGCGCCGCCGCGGCTATTTTACACCTGATGCTCTGGATAGTTATACGCGTCAGTCTCAGGTCATTGGCTGCTTTTACATGGATTATGGCCAATACGATTATTACGCCGGGAAAATGATCTGGTCAAACGGCAAACCTGTCGTTTCGGCCAAGTTCAATCTGTGGGAAAATTTTGACAGTCCGGAATCCATTGCACGATGGATCAATCTGCTTCCCAAAGATCCGGCCAATC
>JAADGR010000356.1 GCA_013152225.1 Calditrichota bacterium | reverse complement strand
GTGAAGCATGAGATTGCTTCGCTTCACTCTGTTTTGTTCGCAATAACATGGCTAAAAAGTATTGTTACAAACCAACTTTTAAGTATTTAAAAATCAAGTCAGGAGTGTGACGCCTTTATGCGTCGCGTAGTGCAGCCTGCAAAGGGGTTGCACGCCATAGAACAGAGGAGATCATTCGATGAAAAAAATAACAATCATTTTAATAAATATACTTTTTTTAGCAACTCCGTTGCTCAGGGCGGAAACAGTTGATTTTGACAAGTTCATCGACCTGGTAAAGCAACACAGCAAAAACCTGCTGTTGGCAGAAAAAGAAAAGGAAATGGCCAGGGCAAATAAAAAGCAGGCCATATCAACTGCATTGCCCAAAATTGCTGCAACAGCGAATTATACCCGTAATCTCACTTCTTACTATATGTATGCTGATTTTGGCAAGCTGGGGGCTGTGTTTGGAGGCGCTCCGGGGCAGGTTGCAAAATTCAAAGTCAAGCGTGACAATGAGTACAGCGCCAACATTGCCCTGCAGCAAACGCTTTTCAGTCCTTCTGTTGGCAGCGCCATCAGAGCGGCAAATCAATATCAAAAGCTGACGGATTATTCCTACACAGCGAGCAAAGAGGCCATACTGTCCGGCGCAAAAAAGATGTTTTACCAAACACTGCTGCTGAAAAAGTTCTGGCAGGTTAGCCGGGCGGCGGAGGCAAATGCAAAAGACAATTACGATAACATACAATTGAAATTTAAAAACGGCGTTGTCTCGGAATTTGAAACGCTCCAGGCTAAAGTCCGCTGGAAAAATGCCATTCCTAAAACGGCGGAAGCCAAGCGGAATTACGAACTCGCCCTGAACAATATGAAAAACTGGGCGGGAATTTCTGCTGCCGACGGCCTGATTTTGAAAGGCGCTTTTGATGATTTTCCGGCTATGCCGAAAAAAGTTCCGTTTGAAAAAATTCTGAAAAACCGGCCCGACTATAATGCCATGCTGTGGGAACAAAAGCTGCGCAAGACAAACCTGGGGGCGAAAAAGTCATCTTATTTTCCAACATTAACCGGCACAGCCGTTTACGCCTACTCGGCGCAATCCGATTATTTCAAGCTTGACGAGGAAAACAGTCTCTACTTTGCCGGGCTGAATTTATCCTTTCCAATATATACCGGAGGTTATCGCCGATCCGAGGTGCAAAAAGCACAAATAGAAATGGAAAAAAGCAAGGTCAGAATTGATCAGGCAAAGGAAAATATTTACAACGAAATATCCAATATTTATCTGCGGCTTGCTGAAGCGCACGAAAGAATCGCCTCTGCAAAAGCCACGTTGCAGGCGGCGCAAAAGGCCTTTACCATTGCAGAGAGCACAGCAAAAAGCGGACTGGCCACACAGCTTCAGCTAAAAGATGCGCGGGTTGGTTATGACATGGCACAGATGAATTATTACTCGGCTATTTTTGATTATCTGGCTGCTTATTATGATTGGCAAAGAGCAACGGGGGAGAGTGAAAATTGATTTTGGCAAGACATTACCTTTACCAAAGCTTACAGCTTTGGTAAAGGTAGATTGCATTAAAAGAGCAAAATCTTGAATGATTTATACGGCTGTTTAGATGACCATCGCCACGCTTTTCTCACCTCATCTTATCTGCATAAAATTGTAACTATTCATCCCGTATCTTTGTGGAATTATAGCACCATTACCAATTTTATTCGTAATGTGTCCACATTCTAATAATCTTGACTACTTTTTTATCTTGAATAACTTGGTATACAATTCGATGTTGTATGTTAATGCGGCGTGAGAAAGCTCCTGAAAGATCTCCAACTAATTTTTCAAACGGGGGTGGCATTTGGAAAGGATCATTTTCTAATATTTTTAGGATTTTAAGGGCCTTTGATTTTAATCCGGAAGAACTCAATTTTTTAGCATCTTTTTGAGCTTGTTTTGTATAAACTAATTTCCAGTTTACCATTTAAGGTCCTCAGAGCACTCTTCAATTGGCGATTCCAGACCTTCTCGTATTGATTCTCGCATTCCCGGAATTGAGAGTAAGAAGAGTGTTTCCTGTATCGCTCTCCAATCATCCTCGGACAGTAATACTGCATTCGTTCGCTTGCCGGTTATTTGTATTGGTTCATGGATACTAGCTGTTTCGTCGATGAGTTGATACAAATTTGACCTTGCTTTTGTGATACTTATCGTTTTCATTTTATTTCTCCAATTATTAACGTACGCTATAAGGTACGTTATATTTCACCAAAAAGCAATCAAAATTTGCCGTCATATCTACTTTAAAATCGATAAATTTAAATTCATTTTTTGATATACAATTAACCATCTCGATTCTACCAAATAATATTAAAACCACCTTTACCAAAGCTGTGAGCTTTGGTAAAGGTGGAGATATTACACCAGCAGAATCATGAATGACCTGGCGTTTGCTCAGACGACCCTCGCCACACTCTCCTCTCCATCTTTTGCCGTTACGTCAATAATGACCGGCAGCATGTCTTTAATCTGCTCGATATGGGTGATGATGAAAATCTGCCGAAATTGGGATGAAAGTTGTCCCAGGGCATTTAAAATGAGATCGCGGCGTTCGGAATCCTGGGAGCCAAAGATTTCGTCCAGCACGATGAAATTGATGGGTGCGCCGCCGCTGCGTTCGGCCACAACCTGGCTGATGGCGATGCGCAGGCAGAGGTTGGCCAGGTCCTGCTCCCCGCCGGAAAATCGTTCTATGCGAAATGAGGCGTTGCCGTCATAGATGTGAATATTGTAATCCTCGTCCAGGTCGATGAGATTGTACCTGGAGTTTGTCGTAAGTGCCAGCAGCTCTGAAGCCCGGTGTGCGATGAGCGGGCGGATGCGGCTCGCCAACTCGAGACGGAATTTGCCCAGATGAACGTCGAGGGCATTCAGATAAACAATCGCTTCGTTTTCGCGTTCGATATCTTTGCGCAGAGACTTTTGTTCGATAACTTCTTTGGCAATTTTTTCCTTGTCTTTTTTCAAACCGGCCAGTTCTTCGCGGATGAAGCTCAGTTCTTCTTTCGTTGCATCAAGGTTTTGGCTGTGGACATCAACGTCGTTTTTGGCCCGGGAATATTTTTCCTCGCTGAATCCTAATGCCGACTGTTTACTCTTTGCTTCTCCGGTTTCCGAATTAATCTCTTTAATATCTTTTTTTGTACGTTCGATCTCCGATTCGACACGGGGCTTGCGATTGACTCGTTCCTCAAATTGCGCCGCCTGTTCTTTCACTTTTAATAATTCATTGTACTCAATTTTGATACTATGATGTTTTGCCGCATCATAATCAATTTCCCCCATCTCATCCAATTCCTTTTGTACAAGTAAAAGCTGCACGTGATAATTTTCCAGCGAATCTTGTGCTTTTTCAAAACTTTTTGCCGCTTCCTGCGCGCGGCTCAATTTTTTCAGCAGGTCTTCTTTGAGACTGCGGGAATGTCCAAGTTCTTTTTCAAGTTCCTTCAGTTGCGCAGAAGCGCGCTTTTCCGCGTCGCTGTGCCGGCGAAACTCTTCCCGCAACTCTTGTAACTGTTTTTCCAGATCGAGGGTTACCCGTTTATAATGATCTCCCAGCTGCTGTGTGCAGACGGGACATTCTCCCTCCGGCCCAAGCTCACGGATGCGCTCCAGCTTTTCCTTCACTTCTTTTCCCGAGCGCATTGCTGCCTGCTGTTCGCCATGGAATTTTTTACTTTCTTCACGGAGGCGATCAATTTCGGCCTCCAGCGACTCCTGCTTTATCTTTATTTCGGCCAGCGATTTCTCCAAACTTTGCAGATCTTTTATCTGCTCTTTCAAGCCGCTGGAGCGATTTTCCTCTTTGGCAATCGTGGCCTCGATCAATTCCTTTTCCTTGCGTTTTCCCTGCAACCTGGCGTAATCCGTGGCTGCACGATTCAGCCGATCGTGTTCATTTTTAACGGTTTGAAAATTTTCAAGCTTTTTGCGAATCTCACCAAGTTCTTTTTCCGCAGAAAGAATTTCTTTTAGATCATTTTCAAATCGCTGCAAAGAATTCTGATTTTCCTGTAACCGGGAGTGCAATTTGCCCAGTTGGGCTTCCCAGTGGAGAAACATATCCCGCAGCTTGTTTTGCGCTTCAAAACTTTCTTTTGCTTCCTCCAGCTTTGCGATCTCTTGGGAAACCTGTTCTTCGATTTTGGATTTGCCATTGTCCTTTTCGGAAATCGTCTTTTGAATCTTTTTTTTCTCTTTTTGCAGAGCATCGATGTCCTTCAAAGTGGCGCGCATCCCATCAATAAAAGCCCGCTTCTCGTTGCGGTCGCGGCGCACGCGGTCGCGGGCTTTATCAATCCGCTCGATGTTAATGAGGCGGTTGATGCTTTTGCGCCGCTCCTCCGGTTTCATCGAAGAAAGCGCCGCCAAATCCTTTTGCCGGGCAAACACTGAAGTAAGAAACGATTGCCGGTCCAGTTTCAAAAGTTCTTCTATGAATTGATTTACCCCGCGATCCTGGACAGCCACGGCCTCGTTTTCTCCACCACGATAAACCGCTGCTTCGCTGGTCGCATTTTTCCCCTTTAACGTACGGACAATTCGATATTCGACGCCGCCATAAACAAATTCCATTTCGGCGCTGCACTTTCCATTGTCCGGTACAAACTGGGAACGGATATCCTGCTTCTCGGTTCGGGCAAGCAGGTTTCCATAAAGCGCCCAGCCGATGGCCTCAATGATCGTCGATTTCCCGGCGCCGTTGCGTCCCAGAATGCCGATCACATTCTCAGGAAACTCGATTTGCAAATTCGCAAATCGGCGATAATTTTCAAGTTTAAGTGTTTTGATGATCATAAATATTTCCAAAAGGAGCAGAATAAATTTTTTTAAATTTAGTCAAAATTCAAAAACATTGCTACAATTCTTTTGAAATATTTGGGAGGAATTTTGGAATAGCGAACCACGAATTTCACTAATGGCACGAATTGATATAAAAAGGCCGCACATTTCAAGTGCGGCCTTGTATTTTTAGACGCGTTTAATATTCCAGATCAGAGTCGACGCTGATGCGTTTTCTAAATATCCAATATGTCCAGGCCTGGTAAACGAGAACGATCGGCGTGAAAATGGCCGCAATAATGGTCATGACTTTGAGGGTGTAGGGTGAAGACGAGGCGTTGTAAATTGTCAGGCTCCATGCTTCATTCAGGCTTGAAACCATCACGCGGGGAAACAGGCCAAGAAAAACCGTGATGGTCGCAAAAGCAATCGTAACACCGCTCATAATGAACGCCCAACCGCCGCGATCTTTCTTAATGAGCCAGCCAACGGATAAAAGAGCGAGACCGGCCACGATCGGAGTTACGCCCCTTTTGGAAAACATGTCTGTGGAAAAATAGCTGAAAACAGCAAATCCCAGCACCAGCACAATAGTCGGAAGCCACAGCTTTGAAGCGACAACTCGGGACTTTTCGCGCACGTCATCCGTTGTTTTCAAATTCAGAAAAATGGCACCGTGCAGGGTAAACATGGACAGCGAGGCCAGACCGCCAACAAGAGCATACGGATTGAGCAGATTAAAAAATCCGCCGGTATAATTCATATTCGCGTCGATGGGCACGCCGCGGATGAGATTGGCCATGGCAACGCCCCACAATAATGCGGGAACAAAGCTGCCGAAAAAGATCGCCCAATCCCACAGAGACCGCCACGCAGGATTTTTATCTTTGCTGCGAAACTCAAAAGAAACGCCGCGGACAATGAGTGCCAGCAACATGAAAACGAGTGCAATATAAAAGCCGCTGAACATGGTAGCGTACCAGTTCGGAAAAGCGGCAAACATGGCACCGCCGGCGGTAAGCAGCCATACTTCGTTTCCATCCCAAAAAGTGCCGATCGTATTTATTATGACACGGCGTTTTTTATCCTCTTTGGACATAAATGGCAAAAGAATGCCCACACCGTAATCGAATCCTTCCAGGAAAAAGAAGCCGGTAAAAAGAACAGCTATGAGTGAAAACCAAACTGTATTCAAATCCATTTTTCCCTCCTATTCTTCATTATTATCAATATTGACAGTTCCGGCCACCGCGTATTTTTTTAGCAAAAAGACATCGGCAACCATTAACGCGCCGTAAAGAAGCGCGTAGACCAGCAGGGAAAATACAACAGCGCCGGCACCAACCATATTTGAGACACCATCCTCAACGCGCATAACGCCGAATACAGCCCAGGGTTGTCTGCCAACTTCGGTGAAGATCCATCCTGTGGAGTTGGCAATGTAAGGAAGAGCGAGCGACCAGAGAAATAGTTTTAAGACAAAAGGACTGAAATCATATTTGTCTTTGAGGACTTTGAACAGAGCATAGAGGACGAGAAGCAGCATCAAAACACCGGCGCCGACCATCATCCGAAATGTCCAATAGGAAATGGCTACGGGAGGAACATAATTTCCAGCACCGTATTTCTGCTCGTACTCGGTTTGCAAATTATTAATGCCGGAAACTTTTCCGCTGGGCGTATTGTGAGCCAGAATGCTCAGCAAATAAGGAATGCGAATAGCAAAGATATCTTTTCTGTTGTGTTCATCGCCAATGGTAAAGAGTGACATTGCAGCAGGATCTTCATCGTTCCACAAAGCTTCCGCCGCAGCCATTTTCATAGGCTGCGTTTTCACCATATATTGCGCCTGCGCATGGCCGATCAGAAAAACCAGGATAACGCCGATGATGCCGTAAATGCTGGCAAGCTTGAACGATTTTTGATAAACCTGCATGTCGTCGCTTTTCTTCAGCAAATGATAGGCGCTGATTGCAATGACAAAAAATGCGGCGGTCGTCATTGCGGACGCAAACACGTGCGGAAACTGAACCCAGACATGGCTGTTAAAAACAAGGGCAAAAAAATCTGTCATTTCCGCGCGGCCGTTTCTGATGACATAGCCGACAGGATGCTGCATGAACGAGTTGGCAATTAAAATCCACAAAGCCGATAGATTTGAAGCGATAGCGACAATCCAGATTGCTGCTGCATGCATTTTTTTCGACAATCTGTCCCAACCAAAAATCCAGATGCCGAGAAAAGTGGATTCCAGGAAAAAGGCGAGCAGGGCTTCAATGGCCAGAGGTGCGCCGAAAACATCGCCGACAAAGCGCGAATATTCCGACCAGTTCATGCCGAATTGAAATTCCTGCACAATGCCCGTTGCAACACCCATCGCAAAATTGATCAAAAACAGCTTACCCCAGAATTTTGTCATTCGTTTGTATTTTTCCTTCCCCGTCTTGACATAGATCGACTCTATGATTGCGATAAAAACAGACAAGCCCAGGGTAAGTGGTACAAAGAAAAAGTGATAAACTGTTACGATGGCAAATTGCCACCTGGCTAAAATGACACTGTCCATATCCACCTCCTTTGTTTGTGGACCGGTTAATAATTTACTGCATTCGATGACAATGAATGTAATGAGATTTATGAAACTGGAATTAAATCTGTATCATTCAAGGCAAACTCGGATATTTTTTTTGTTTTAAAATTTTCAATCAGTAGATTCTGTTGTTGAGCAAAAAAATGTTGTATCCGGCATATACTGGCTAGCGGACAATCGGTATTCTTTTGCAAACACTCATTTATCGTGGCACTAAATCCCATCGCTTTTAAAACGGTATAGACAGAGATTTCCTGTGGAGGATGAATGAGGAAAACACCTCCGACTTTTCCCTGCACTGTATCGACAATCCCTGCCTTTTTTAACTGATATACAATTTTTGTTGTAAACGGACGCGTGAGATAAAGATTCGTGGCGATTTGAGAAATTGGAATGTGTCCTTTTTGAAAATGCCCCGCAAGATAAGCACAAATTCGGATCGCATAGTCATATTCTCGTTTGATAAATGTATTCATTAACCTTACCTTAATAGTATAACTATACCTAACAGGTATATTCTACTTGATTTTTTCCTAAATAGCAAGTATTTTTTCTGAGTGCGATTTCACTTGTGGGTGGTCAGGAAAATAATTCAGGATTGACACTTTAATTCTGATTGATCATCTCCGAAAAACCATAAAGAACAAAACCCTTTTTTATTAGCCTAGTTCGCAGTATGATTATTCAACACCGCAAAGCAATATCCTCTAAAAATCGATTCACCTTCCCCTTGCATTTTATAAAATTGAATCGTATAATGAGTCTTTAAATTTTAGTGCAAAAACTTTCCAAGGACGAAGAAATGAACAAAACAACTTTTCTGTTTATTGTCGCTTTTTTCATATCTCAAAATATTTTCGCACGAACCGACCTCCGGGGTGAGTTTATTTTCCCTCCGCAGGGCGAACATGCCCACAGCAGCAGCATCGTCGAAACGCCGGAAGGCGATTTGCTGGTATGCTGGTTTCAGGGCTCCGGTGAGCGCTCGGCCAATGATGTGCGTGTGAACGGCGCAAGATGGAAAAAGGGCGGAAAAAACTGGAGTTCCGTTTTCCTGATGGCGGACACGTATAATCTGCCGGATTGCAACCCGGTTCTTTTCATAGATCGACAGCAAAAATTGTGGATGTTCTGGGTGGCCGTGCAGGCGAATCGCTGGGAAAGATCGCTTTTAAAATACCGGACGTCGACAAATTATAAAGGCGAGGGCGCGCCGGTCTGGAACTGGCAGGATGTGATGACGTTGCAGCCGGGAGATGCTTTTGCAGAAACCATAAAAAAGGGTTTCAAAGCCCTGAACAGGGATGAAGGACTTTGGGCCGAATATGCTCTCCCTTTTACAGAACAGATTATTGAAGCGGCAAAAGATCCCGTCAAACGACAAACGGGCTGGATGACGCGCACCCATCCCCTTACGCTGCCGGGCGGAAGAATTCTCCTGCCGCTCTACTCGGATGGATTCAATTTATCTCTGGTCGCCTACTCGGACGACCGAGGAAAGACGTGGCGCGCAAGCAAGCCCATTGTCGGTTTTGGCCCCAACCAGCCCAGCATCGTCAGAAAAAATGACGGCGCCCTGGTGGCCTACATGCGCGATGACGGCGATGCACCCTATCGCGTTC
>JAADGR010000467.1 GCA_013152225.1 Calditrichota bacterium | reverse complement strand
TTGCGACGCCATCTGAGGCGCTTTACGCCTGGTTTTTTGGCGCAAATCAATTTGTCAGTTTAATCTGCGGAAATCAGCGAAAATCAGCGTCCAAAATAAAGGCGGCTGAACTATTACAAAATCTTGAGTTTATAAAATTGGATTTTGTGATGCAAAATATTTCATTTCCTTCTGTTCTGCATAATCCACGCATAAAAACGAGGAGGCAATATTCGAGCGACTTTTGCAATACAGCACAATCTCCACGGAAAGCAAATTTCAAGCTTTTTTTTCTCGAGACCTTTAATAATAATTTTTGCCGCTTTTTCGACCGGCATTAAAAACGGCATATAAAAATCATTGCTATCCGTCATGGGCGATTTAACAAATCCCGGAGTTATGAGTGTGAAATGAACGTCTGTTTTCCAGAAATCGATTCGCAGTGATTCCATGAAGCGAGCGAGTGCCGCCTTGCTGGCAGAATAGGGCGCAGATTTCGGCATTCCCCGATAACCGGCAGGGCTGCCAGTCGCCGCAACAAGGCCTTCATTTCGTTCAATCATTGGCGGCAGCAGGTATTTGATAAAATGCAGAACACCCCAAAAATTAACCTCGAATTGTAATCTTATGTTTTCGATATCCAAATCCGGGGGCTTGTATCCGCTGCTGACACCGGCATTGAGAATGAGAATATCAATGCCAATTCCGGAGTTTAAAATATCCCGGCATATCATTTCAACTGCATTTTGATCGGACACATCACATTGATAATATCTGTGCTTTTTCCCGCCGCCCGGCAGAGAATCAACAAGTTGGCCAAGTAATTCTTTTCTTCTGGCAACAAGAATCAATCGGCAGTCTTTTGGGGCAAGCTGCTGCGCCAGTTCATATCCTATGCCCGATGAAGCACCGGTGATCAAAACCGTTTTTCCGTTAATTTTTTCATTCATAATAAAATATCCTGATCTCATCTTACCGATTTTCGGTTACCTGTCTCCGGTTTCCGTTCTCCGTTTTCCGTCGCTTTCAAATCAGCTTAAATTGTTTTTTCAATAACCAGCGGTCGCTTTGCCGGCACATTCTCCTGTTTTAACAGGTCTTCATTCACATAAACAACTCCGGCCTCTTCATGTGGAGCACCTAACACAACATTTGCAGAAGCGAGGCCTCCCGTCCACCAGCGCGCATCAGAAAGGTTTGCAAAATCTCCTTCGTTCGCGCGCATTTTTTCCATGTCTTCAACGGATACTCGAACGTGATCAATCAGTTGAGCATCGGATGCGACCAGCTTCATGGTGACGCGAACCTTTTTGCCGGGCTGCAGATTAGGTTTCCCGCCTTTGAATTTCATCATTGCATCCTGAATGCTGTCAAAAACAAGCCCCTTGACGGATTCATCGGAACGAGGCTCTGTGAACATGGTGACAATGATTCCGATAGCACCCGAAACAATTAATCCAAAAAAGGCACGCATGTATGTATAGCCGTCATCTCCCGGTACACCGTGACTGAACGGTTTGATCATATCGGGGAATTTTATCGAGGTAAAAATAATGACCATGCCTCCGAGCAATGTCCAGAATGCGGCCTTTGGTGTATAGCGTTTCCAAAAGGCGCCGAAAAGAATAGCCACAACAATGGGAGGCGTCATCATGGCGGTAAAAGCGCCATGAGCAGCGTAAATCGTTTTGAAGCCCATGTAAACAGGGACCAGTAAAATTCCGATTCCCGCCGTGACAACAGAAACAATTCTGGCCACGAGCAGATAATGTTTGTCTGAGGCATTCTTTTTGATATAGGGGCGATAAATATCATTCACCGAAATAACAGACACTGCGTTAATGAGCGTATCCGCAGTAGACATGAGCGCAGCAATCAGAGCTGCCAGAATAAGGCCGAACACGCCGGGTTTGCAAAGGACTTCGGAAACGACAACAAAAACATCGCGGGAATCCACACTTGCATCGAGCAAACCCAGGCTGACCATAGAACGGCCTATCCATCCCACATTGGCAACGGCAAACGCTGCCAAGGGCATAAGAACAAGGACAACAGCAGTGACAGCCTTTCTTCCTTCACGAACGCTTTTCGCGGAAAGATAGCGCAGCAGGATTCCCTGGTTCATAAAATAAAAAGCAGCGGAATTTGCCATCCCGTCCTGCCAAAAGACGCCGACAAAATTAAATTCAGGCGGCTTGTTAAAAGCAGGCAGAGCGGATTTGAACGAAATGGGAATATGATGCCAGAAAGCATCAAATCCCCCCACGTAATGCAATCCGATAAAAAACAAAGCAAAACCGGCGATCAACAGCAAAAATCCCTGCAGCAAATCGGTCATGATCACCGACGTCTGTCCGCCAAAGGTAACGTAAACAGCACAAATAACGGCGGTCAATGCAGCGGCAGTAAAAATATTCCATCCGAGCAAACGGTGAAGCGCCACACCCATAGTATAAAGATTGATGCCGACATAACCAATGAGATAGAGGAGCATAATCACTGTTGCAGCGGTGCGCGTTCTTCGGTCAAAGCGCTTTTCAAAATACTCCGGTACAGAGGCAATTCTGGAAAAATAGATGATCGGCAACCAGCCAAACATCCAGAAAGGCATCCAGAACCAGTCGTTCAGATACGTTTGCGTTGACGAAAACCCATATTTGAAAGCAGCCTGTGAGTATTTTACAAAACTATACGATCCGACAGTCGTGGCAATACTGGACATGGCAATGAGCCACCAGGACAATTTTTGTCCTGCAAAGAAAAATTCTTTGGTTCCGCGAATAAACTTGCCAAAAAAGCTGCCAAAAGCCATGACGCCGACAAAGTAAGCAATGATAATCCAGAGATCAAGGGGAGTCCCGGCTGTGGGGTGCATAGACTTCTCCGTACTTTAATATGAAAGGTTATGATTATATGATTGGAGCAATGAACTGCAGGAAGGCTTGCAATATCATCATGAACAAAAGTCCACCGATAAGGATAAACAAATATTTTTTCCCGTAGGAAGTTTTGGGATCAAGATTTTTGCTTTTAACAGCCAAATAAATCCCGATAAAAAAAACAACCAGCATTACAGCATACTGATAAACAAAAGGCAACCAACGCATAGATATTCTCCTGTACATTGATGAGGCTTTCAATAATAATTTTCCATGATACCAAATTCACCTGAAAATGTCAATTAAAAATATTTTAGCATAATATTTTTTTCTTGCAATGTAGTTCAGAATTACCTATAATTGCGCTTCTTTATTCACACAAAACACATCACCCCTCTTATTTTATCGCAGGAGAAGAAACCTTTGGCGGAATCCTATAACTTTCATTTCATCCCCAACACGCATTGGGACCGCGAATGGCTTTACAATTTCCAGGAAACCAGGATGTTCCTCGTTGAATTTATGGACAAACTGCTGGATATTTTCAAAAGAGTACCCGAGTACAAATCTTATTTGCTCGATTCCCAAACTGTACCCATTGAAGATTATCTGGCCATACGGCCGGAGAAAGAATTTGAACTTGTTCAGCGCGTTAAAGAAAAACGCCTGTTCATCGGGCCATGGTATACCTTGCCGGAAGAACATCTTGTCAACGGTGAATCTCTGGTGCGTAATCTTTTGCTTGGGCATCAAATGGCGGAAAAATATGGCGGCGTTATGAAAGTGGGATACAGTCCTTTTTCCTATGGACAAGCTTCGCAAATGCCGCAAATTTACCAGGGTTTCGGTATCGATACGATTCTTTTTTATCACGGCATTCAGCCGGATGAATCACGTTCCGAATTTATTTTCGAAGGAGCAGACGGCTCGCAACTCTTTGCTTCGCGGATGGGCTCTGCTGCAAGATACAATTTTTTCTTTAATGTGTACCGACCCCTGGTATTTGGCAAAAGCACGGATCAAAGGGAATACAATTGGGAAGAAAATGGATTGTCGTTTCATCTTTGCGGCGAGGAACATTACCGGGGGCATCATATTTTACTCGATCCTCAAAAGGGATTTCACCTGGAACGGCTTCAGAAACTGATGGATGAATTTAAAGAAAAAGAACTGAAGCATATCACCACTAACCACATCGCCTGTATGCAGGGAATGGACAGCACCCAGCCGGATGAGTTCGAAGCAAAAACGGTTGCCGAGGCAGCAAAACTATTAAAAGACGACACTATTTTTCACAGCAGTCTGCCGGAATGGATTGAAGCGGTAAAATCTTCGGTGAAGAAACAGGATTTGGTTATACTTACAGGTGAGCGGCGTACGCCCCGTCTTTTGGGCACAAGGTCTCATCTCTACGGAGATGTGACATCGGCACGAACAAGAATGAAGCGAAAAAATGCGCAGGCCGAAAGGGAATTGCAGCGTCGTGCCGAACCTTTTGCAGTTATTTCGACTTTGCTGGGCAATGCATATCCGAAAACTTTGCTCGACATGGCATGGAAATATTTGCTCAAATGTCACCCGCACGACAGCATTGCCGGTACCGGAGTCGATCAAATTGAAAGCGATATGCATAATCGCCTTGACCAATGCCGAAATATTTCGGCCGGTGTTTACCGGCGATCGCTCGGACAGGTGCAGATGCAGATCGACAATTCAGATTTAGGGGACAATGACATTGCCCTGACAATTTTTAATCCTTCTCATTTCCGACGAAATGATGTGCTTACGCTTTTCATTGATATCCCTTTTAAGCACAGAAATCAACAGTATCAGTTGGTTGATGCTTCAACCCAAACCATCGTGGAATTCCAGGAAGTTAGCCGATCTGAGCATCCTGCCATTGTCCGCCACCTGGGCGACGCGACAATGGAAATGCACTCCCTGCGTGCACAAATTCATTTACCGGTCAAAGATGTCCCTTCATTGGGATATAAATCTTTTCTTCTCCGCCCCAGTGATTCGTTCTCAAGGCCAGTGGGTTCACTGGTCACTGCTCCTCATACTATGGAAAATCAATTTATCAAAATACAGATCAATAGCAACGGAACACTGGACATAACGGATAAAGAAAACGGACACACTTTTTCCGGCCTGCATTACTTTCAGGACGATGGCGAGGCCGGGCATGCCTGGCGGCACGTCCCTCCCGCTCTTGACCGCGTCATCGACACGTTGAGTGATTCTCCGCTAATTGAACTGCTGGAATCCGGCCCGTTTTCGGCAAGTTTTCGCGTCACGCATAAAATGCAAATACCGTATCAATTACAGGAAGGCGAAAGCGATTACGTTCGCCGACTCGATGCGGAAGGTGATGACGCTGGTCGTTCTCAAGAGATGCGTGATCTGGTCATATCTTCAACAATAACGCTGACCCAATATGCCAAAGGCGTTGCAATCAAAACCGTTTTTACAAATGAGTGCAAAGATCACCGTTTGCGCGTGATGTTTCCAACGTTTTTAAACGCTGCTGTCTCTTGTGCGGAAGAACCGTTCGATGTTGTCGAGCGGCCAATTGATCGTGGAAAAGACAGCCCCTGGAGAAATACCTGGAACCCGACGCATCCACATCAGCGTTTTGTGGATTTGAGCGACGAAAAAGTTGGCCTGGCGATCATCAATGACGGATTATGTGAATATGAAGCCACCGATGACGAGACGCGCACAATCGGCCTGACATTGTTGCGGGCATTCGAAGTCGCATTAACCACGGTTGCCTGGCGCTGGGAACGCCATCCCGAAATGACAGGGTCTCAATCACCGGGCGAGCACGAGTTTCGCTACTTTATTTATCCGCACAAAGGAAACTGGGACACTGGGAAGGTGATTCAGCAGGCCGAAGTTTTCAATCTTCCGCTGCAACCGGCACAGGCCGGCAGACACGAGGGTTATTTGCCAAAAGAAAAAAGTTTCTTTAGTATCGAGCCGGAAGACATTGCTCTTTCCGGATTAAAGCAAGCAGAAAAAAATGACGGTATTATTTTGCGCTTGTTTAATCCAACAAACCGCTCTGTTGAAACAATTATAAAAACATCCGCAAAGCTATCTCATGTCGGCTATGTTAATTTAAATGAAGAGCCTTTGGAGATCAATCCTCCCGAGGTTCAGAATGAAAAAATTATATTTGAAATAAAGGCAAAAAAAATTATCACACTGAAACTGTATTTTGAAAAAGGAGAAAACTAGATGCACACGCTTCCCGGGACGGACATTCGGATTTACAATGATAAAATTGAGCGAGGAAGAATTAAATACGTCATATTTGATTTTGACGGTACCGTCTCAATCCTCCGCGAGGGTTGGGAAAAAATCATGGAACCGGTGATGGTGGAAAGTATTTGCGGCGACCACAAGCCGACGCCGGAAATAATTGAAAAAGTCAAACGCTTTATAGATGAGACCACCGGTATTCAAACCATTTTGCAGATGGAAGGTTTGGTCAAACTGGTCGAAAAACACGGCCTGGTTCCAAAAGAAAAGATACTGGATGCAAAGGGCTACAAAAAGATTTATAATGATCGCTTAATGGTTCCGGTGAATGAAAGAATTTCTCAACTTGAAAGAGGGGAAAAAACGCTGCATGATTACACGCTGCGCGGCGCCCTGGATTTTTGCAAAAAGCTGTATGACCGGGGTCTGACGATGTACCTCGCCAGCGGCACGGATCAGCATGATGTGAGAAACGAATCCGAAAAAGTGACCGCTGCGCAATATTTCAAAGGCGGCATTTACGGGGCCATCGGTTCTGTTGAAGAATATTCCAAAGACAAAGTGATTAAACAGATTTTATCTGAAAACGATTTGCATGGCTCAGAACTCGTCGTTTTTGGCGACGGACCGGTGGAAATCCGTAATGCGAAGGATAATGGCGCCATTGCCGTGGGCGTCGCTTCCGACGAAGTGGTTGGTCACGGCTGGAACGAAGCGAAAATCAAACGCCTGACCAATGCCAATTGCGATATTTTGATTCCGGATTTTTCGCAAGGGGATGCGTTGATAAGGTATCTTTTTGCGGAGGAATAATTATTCAACTTTTATGTTGCTTAGTATTTGTGTTTTGCATAAAATGATTGCTTCTTTAACTCAGCAAATTTGCAGCAAGTAGAATAACACCATAAGAAAAGGAAAATCAAGCTCCCGGCACTAAAAAGCCGGGAGATGTAACTGAACACGGCATGTCCTTCAGAAGGAATCTTGTCGGGAAGACGCTGGAATTAGAATTTCTATTATTTGATCGTCCGGCCAACAAGATTCTTACAGAAGGACATAAAAGTCAAGTTGCTTCCATAATGCCTGCAATTCGTAATTACAATCTTTCAAAGCAAACTCTGATAATTAAAATCAATCTTTTTCAGAATCCTCCCATTCCGGCTTAAAAATCATCGTCGCTAAAGGCGGGATTTTCAGATTCAGCGAAAAGGGTCTGCCGTGCCATGAGATTGGTTCGCTGTCCAACCCGCCAAAGTTTCCTTTATTGCTTCCCCAATAATTTTTAGAATCTGTGTTTAGTATTTCTTTATAGTGGATCAAATACGGAACGCCGATGCGATAATTTTCGCGATAAACGGGTGTGAAATTGCAGACAAATATGAGCATATCTTTTGGATCTTTAGACTTGCGTAGAAAAGAGATGATTGAATTTTCAGAATCCAAAAAGTCGATCCATTCAAAACCCGCGGGATCAAAATCCAGAGCGTGCAATGCCGGCTCGCTGGAGTAGAGATGATTTAAATCTCTGACAAGCGCTTGCAATTTCTGATGCGGTTCATAGTCCAATAAATTCCAGTCGAGGCTTTTGTCCTCACGCCATTCCTGCCACTGCCCAAACTCTGCGCCCATAAAGAGTAATTTTTTCCCGGGATGGCCAAACATAAAACCAAACAATGTGCGCAAGTTGGCAAATTTTTGCCAAAAGTCGCCGGGCATTTTATCGAGCAGCGCACGTTTACCGTGCACAACTTCATCGTGGCTGAGCACAAGCATAAAATTCTCATGGAAGGCATAAAGCAGGGCAAAGGTGATCATGTTATGATGATACTTGCGGTGAACCGGGTCTTTGGAAAAATAGGTGAGAAAATCATGCATCCAGCCCATGTTCCATTTAATATTGAAACCAAGTCCCCCCAAATAAGTGGGACGCGAGACACCCGGCCAGGCCGTAGATTCTTCAGCGATGCTGAGGACGCCAGGGAAATAGCCGAACACGAGTTCATTCATTCTCTTTATAAAACTAATGGCCTCAAGATTTTCTCTTCCGCCGAATTGATTGGGCACCCACTCCCCTTCTTTGCGCGAATAATCGAGATAGAGCATGGACGCCACGGCATCGACACGAATACCATCGATATGATATTTGTCAAACCAAAACAATGCATTGGCAATGAGAAAATTCCTCACCTCATTTCGGCCATAATTAAAAATAAGTGTTCCCCAATCCTCGTGCTCGCCTTTTCGGGGATCGGCATGTTCGTAAAGATGTGATCCATCAAATCGCGCCAAACCGTGAGCGTCTTTGGGAAAGTGTGCCGGTACCCAATCGACGATGACACCAATTCCGTTCTGGTGAAAATAATCAACAAAATACTGAAAACTTTCGGCGGACCCAAATCGCGAAGTTGGAGCAAAGTAACCCGTAACCTGGTAACCCCAGGAAGCGTCAAGCGGGTGCTCTGCAATGGGCAGCAATTCAATGTGTGTATACCCCAATTCTTTTACATAATCTGCCAATTGATGGGCCAACTCTTCGTATGTCAGGTACTCACTCTCGTTTTCACCTTTGCGTTTCCAGGAACCGAGATGAACTTCATAAACCGAAATAGGCTGTTTAAGCGGATCAGTGTGGCGGCGCGCTTCCATCCATTGCGCGTCATTCCACTCATGGTGATTGATATCAGCGACGATAGAAGCGGTTTTCGGGCGCATTTCACTTTCAAACCCAAAAGGGTCTGCTTTCAATAAAATATTACCGGCCTGGTCTTTAATTTCGAATTTATACGTTTCACCTGCACCAATTTCGGGGATAAAAAGCTCCCACACACCGGAAGACCCCAAAACCCGCATCTGGTGTTTGCCGCCGTGCCACTGATTGAAATCACCCACCACGCTCACATTGCGGGCATTTGGCGCCCACA
>JAADGR010000140.1 GCA_013152225.1 Calditrichota bacterium | reverse complement strand
AATAAGCAAGTTTGTCAAAAGCCCTCTCCCCAAGACTTGCTTCAATCAGTGCGCCCAATACTCAAGTTGATATCCTCTGAACCCAATGGCAGCAGTAGTCATAAAGCCCCAAAACTAGAGCCATTGATGAAAGTTTTACCTGTTTCTTGCAGAGGTTGCAAAGATGACAAGGAAGATCCCCAGCCCTCACCCATACCACCCAAATGCTCATTTCTTATTTCGCTCTGTTTTTTTTATCTGCGTAACTCGGTGCGAAGCGATTTACAAGAAACATTAAAATTTGAAAAATGTAACACATAAAAGCTGTTAATTATTCCGGGGCTTTTTCGACTGCCCTGATTTTTCGGCTCCCGGTATATAATTCATATTCTACAAGCCGGGCCTCTATTTTTCCTGTAAAAAATAAAAGTCGTCGTTTTGATTTCAAGCCGACTTTTTTCAACAAGGGTAAATTCCCTGTAAAAATGAAACCACGGTATCCACTGCATTTTTGTTTAAAAAAATCACCGATTTCTTTGTATTGCTCTTCCAGGGCTCTGACTTGACTCATTCTCATGCCATAGGGCGGATTAAGAACAATGACTCCCCCGTCGGGCGGTACTAAGTTTTCGGAAAAATCGCAGACTTGAAACTCGAGGAATTGTTCCACTCCGGCGGTCCTGGCATTTTTCCGCGCTGCTGCTACTGCCTGAGCATCCCAATCCGTTGCGATAATACGATGCGATAATGAACTTTTTCTCCGGTCACGCAGGGTCTTTCTCAGGGTTTGATATTCCTCGCGCTCGTATCCCTGCAGATGCATGAAACCGAAATTATTGCGCAACAAACCCGGAGCCATATTCAAGCCTGAAAGCGCGGCTTCGATGGCAATCGTCCCGCTGCCGCACATGGGATTGATGAATTGCCCATCATCTTTCCAGTTGGTTGCCAGGACGACTGCGGCAGCCAGAGCTTCCTGCATGGGCGCCTTTAATGGAATTTTTCGGTAGCCTCTTTTAGAAAGCGGCTCACCCGAAGTATCCAGATAAATCGCCGCCTCATCATCCTTCCAATACAAAAAAACAACGGCCTTGTTGCGATCCGGCCCGGAATCCGGGCGACGGCCTGTCTTCTGCGTCATCCGGTCGACAATTGCATCTTTGCACTTTAAATTGGCAAACTGTGTGTTGTTGATCGCATCCGTCAATACAGCAGATGTCACCGAGAGATAGCCATCGGAATAGAGAAAATCTTCCCAGCGGATTGCAAACAATTTTTTATAAAGTTCATCGACGCTGCGCGCCCGAAATTCTTTGACGAGATAAAGAACGCGCAGTCCCGTCCGCAATTGCAAATTCAGGTTATAGCAATCGGCAAAATCCCCCTCGGTAAAAACCCCCAGGGATTTCTCTTCCCGGATAGGATAACCGAGATGTTCCAATTCCGTTTTCAAAAACGGCGCAACGCCTTTGGAACAGGTTACAAGTATTTTATTTTTTTCTTTGAAAAAAGACATATTCATGCCAGGATCATTTTAATTTGGAGAAATCAGAGGTATCATTAAAAACCCGTAAGCAATGTAATGATTTTACTTGTCAAAGGCAACCTGTATTGTATTCAAGAAGCAGGACTTCGCTTACTACGGGTGGTCAAAACAACTATTTAAGTTTCAGGCAAAAAATAACATGGCAATAGAGTAAAGCTTTATTTTCCGGCCAGTTTCTTGGCCAATTTTATAAAAAAGTTATTTTGCATTTTTTCCACAAAAGCTTTCACAGAAGGTCGCTTGAGCATATCTCCATAGGTAGGATAAATATGAATCATCCAGTCTCAGCCCATAACGGGCGGCGCTTTTGATTTTGTGAGCAACTTCGCTTGCTTTGATCAATGCTTTGCTGGGTACGCATCCATACCACGTGTAATCGCCGTCAATTCGTTTTTTCTCGACCAGCGCAACTTTTTTCCCCAGACCAAGCGCCGGGTTGGCGGCGCCGATGCCACCCGAGCCGGCGCCAATCACTATTAAATCATAATCATAAGATTTGCCAGGTCTTGTTGTGCTCTTTTTGAAGCCTTGAAATCTTTTTTGTCCCAGTCAAAGATTGAAGAGAGATACAGTTTTTTTCTGGTTCATCCAGCCTCACTTTATCCGGATTTGTAATAAAGGCCTTTGCCGCATCATCCAACCGGGCATCTAAATTATCCGGCAGGAAAGCGTGGTTTTCCAATGACGGGCAACCAATGGATGCGCGGATCGGCAAATTTTTTGCGCAATATCTCATGCTCAATTTGATTCAGAGTGATATCCTTCCCCATAATTTTGACAAAAGGCGTGTCCCAGAATTTCGAAATCTGCCGGATACTGCTTTTGGGAAAACGTCTTTTTGCCATAAAGCCACCCCACTGGATGGGATAGTTTCTGAGAATAGCTTCAATTGTAACGGCATTATAAAAACAATTAGAAATAATATTTTCATTTTTATTTACCTCTCTTGTATATCGTTAATGAACCGGGTTGCAATTTTAATAAAAAAAACGTATTCTTTTAAAACAAAATCTGATAACGAGGAATTATGATCAACATTACCATTTTTTATCCCATCGCCGTTCTTGCAATTCTCATTGTAGGGATTTCCAAAAGCGGTTTTGGCGCAGGCCTTGGTGTACTCGCCGTGCCGTTGATGTCGCTCGTCATTGCACCGCCTCAGGCCGCGGCCATTTTGCTCCCACTTTTGTGTATCATGGATTTATTCACGATCTGGCATTATCGAAAATCATGGGACAGCAAAAATCTCAAGATACTGCTTCCTGCCGCTCTTGTCGGCATTTTGATCGGAACAGAATTTTTCAGATATCTTTCGGAAGCACACATCCGTATTTTAATCGGCGTGCTTTCGATAGGATTTGTGTTTAACTATTTCATAAAACGCACTCCGACAAACAGGAAAAAAGCCAGCATTCCCCGCGGCGCATTTTGGGGATCAATCGCCGGATTCACAAGTTTCGGCGTGCATGCGGGCGGCCCGCCGGTTAACATTTACCTCCTTCCCCAGCAAATGGAAAAATCCCTGTTCGTCGGAACGACGGCTGTTTTCTTTACCATTGTCAATTATGTCAAGCTGATCCCTTATGCGTATTTGGGACAATTAAATACCGGCAATCTGAGCACCTCCCTCCTGCTCAGCCCGGTGGCGCCTTTGGGCGTATGGCTCGGTATCAAGCTGCATCGCAAGGTCGATGAAAAACTTTTTTACAATCTCTGCTATATTTTTCTTTTCTTCACCGGGATAAAATTGCTTTATGATGGCTTTGTCGGAATGTAACCATCACTTTTCGTTGCCCAGGCAGTGGCCAAACCATGATCCCACGTCATTTTGGACGCGTCGTTAATATCGGTTCGGTCACCTCCGTTTCATAAAGGCACAAGTCGGCAAATTGTTCGGATAATAACTCTTTTTTTTTGTTTCTAAATTCATTAACCGCTTCTTATTGATACTTGCATTCAATAAATGTATTTGCTATCTTTACAGACGACGAAAGGCCCAATTCCTGACAAATTAATTTCAATCGTGGGAGGTTATAAATGCTACCTTTAATTAAAAACACCATCATCGTTGGTCTCATTTCGCTTTTTTCCATCGTTCTGCCCATGAAAGCGCAAAGTGTCGATCTGTCCCCGGAGCTAAAAATCGGTGGATTCTACCTGGGACCGCAGGCCTGGAGTTTTCACAGACTCACTTTTTACGAAGCCGTGGATAATGCCAAAGCATTGGGCTGTAACATCATCGAAGCTTTTCCCGGTCAAAAACTCAGCCCGGCAGACAGCACACCCTTTGATCACAATGCGGCGCCTGCTGTCTGGGCCAAAGCAAAGCTAAAAGCCGAAGGCACCGGCATAAAAATCATTAATTACGGCGTCGTCGGATTTTCCAGTGAAGCTGAACTACAGAAGGTATTTGACTTTGCCAAAGTAATGGATATTCCGGCTATCACAATCGAACCTGGCGATCCCACTCCGAAAATATTCGACGCGATCGAAAAGTTAGCTATCAAGTATGATATCAAAGTCGGAATTCACAATCACCCCAAACGTGCCAACAAGCCGAATTATAAATACTGGAACCCGAAATTCATCCTCAGTCTGGTGCAAAACCGCGATCACCATCTTGGAGCGACTGTCGATACAGGTCATTGGATTCGTTCCGGCATCAAGCCTTTAGAGGGGATGAAAATTCTCAAAGGTCGCATCATCAGCGTTCATCTCAAAGATTTGAACGAATTCAGTCCGGAAGCGCACGATGTTCCCTACGGCACAGGTGTGGGAAACATTGCAAATGTTTTAAAGGAATTAAAAGCCCAGCATTTCAACGGCAATATTTCCGTTGAATATGAGTACAATTGGAATAATAATCTTCCGGACATGAAAAAGTGCGTCGATTTTGTTCGCGAACAGGGAATGGTTAATCCCTGAAAAATGCAAATGGCATTCGGGCAGGGCAGTTTTAAAATATTCTGAAATGGGAAAATAAAAAAAGGGCGTTACGAAACGAAGAAAACCTGTTTGCATGGATTTGGAGAAACACCAATGAGTTCTGTCGGCAACGTGGAATCGTATTCAAATTTGGCTTCATTGTTTTCACCTTCATTTCCGCCGGGCAAAACATTAAAATAGAATTCATGCTCATAGTCGACAAGGGCTTTCCTGCACATAATATTTTCCATTTTATTAATTTTCAAGAAGCACCTTTACTAAAGCTCCTGTATTCCACTAACATTTGCACCTCCGTCCCAAATTGTATTTGGGACGGAACTTACGCATTGAAGCTTCGCTTCCACAAAGCTACACCAGTGCAATTTTAGTTCAACATTTTTTCCTCAACCATGATTTTGAAGCAGAGCTTCTTTTCGCTACCTCCGTCCCAAGTACAACTTGGGACGGAGGGAACTGAATGACACGAAACCTAAATTTTTACACCTCTGATAAATATCAAAGATTAGCTTGTTTAAAACGTGCTTCATTCCACATCAAAGTTGCATTGTCATCCGTCTCCACTTGGATGCGATTACCTTTAATACTTTCCTGTCCGAGAAGCACCTTCCATGCATGTGTCAACCGGTCGAGTTCATGATTTCGATGAATGGAGCGATCGATACGAATCCAATATTCCTGCCGGTAGGTTCCGTCCTGAACTTCAAAATTGAGGGTACCGCAGTTTTTCCGCAAAAATAAATCCAGACTGAAAACGCCGTCGCCGGCCTTTTTATCGCCGTGGGTCGCATCGTCGTACATTTGCACGGGAATGTCGGTGTAATATCCTTTTGTTTCCAAAATGGCCCATTGGTACTGCGGAGCGTAAGTAAAATTGCCATGCAAACACAAAGGCGGCTCAAAAGATCGCAGTGTTTTTGAATCAACCTCGATATGAACTTTAATACGGTTGTCGAGAAAACTGCTGCATTTCTCACTGTGGGGAATTTTATTGTAGCGAGGAAATTTGACGGGCGTTAATGCAAATTTATGCGCCCGCGGCTTGCCAAGTCTGTGCTGTTCCTTAATCGCTGCCGCCTCTTTTTCATTGAGCGCCGTGGTATTGACGTCGGTTAAAAATGGTGTAAAGTCTCTCGGGCTTCTCACTCCCTTTAAAAGGACACGTCGCCACTTTTCGTAAAACGCATCGTGGCGCTTCTCCGTTGCCTCGAACACTTGATAAGCCTGCTCCATCATCGGCGCCAATGCATAGCGGCTGAGATTCAGGCCGGACTCTAATTCGTCGGAAGGAACAATATCAATCAACTTCCCGTCCACGTGGAGTTCATAAAGGCCGGAATCCACGTCGGTAACAAAAAGCATGTCACGATTCCATTGATTATAAAAATCCGTTGCTTTCAAAATGGTCGAGCGCACAGACGGATAAACGGGCATGGGAAGGCGCTGATCATGGCGGATGAAGAAAAGTCCTCCCGCTGTTTTGACATTGTCGACACTACAGCCAAAAGTGCTGTCCACCTGATTGGTCTTGGCGTTGATGCGAACGCTCATCACATCCCGCGGTGCTTTCATGGCGCCAAGTATTTGCAGGCCCATAAAAAATTGCCCGTCGATATTGGGATGAATACCGGCCGCCGTAACCTGGAAATTTCCGTTAAATCCATCCAGGTCGGTGATCAATTCCGTCATCGACTCAAAGAGATCAAGATAGCGGCATCCTTCAGCATCCGCCAGCTTTTGTAATGCATTTGTGAACCGTCGCAACGTTTCCGGATAGAAAACACGTTGGACGCCCCTTTTATCCGTTGTCTTGCCCAAAGCAATGTCGGTACGGCAGCGCAGGTCAAAAGGAGAAGTGGAAATAATTAAAATCTCCGGATTGGAACGCGCACGCAATATTTCTAAAAGATGACGCATCCCGTCCAAATAATTTGCCAGCGCCTCTGCATCGAAGGGTTTGTACAAACCGTCATTCATTCCAAGCATTATCGTCACTTTATTTGGACGACACAACTGAATGTCTCTTTGCAATCGAGGATAATACGAAGATCGATCACCTCCCCATCCGAGGTTAAAAAACGACATGTCGTATTCCGGGAAATAGGTCAAAACATAATTCTCCACAATCCTCGGATAAATACCGTCATCGGTAATGCTGTCGCCCCAAAGCAATAATTCGTCGGAACTGTGAAGCCAGAATTTGTTTTGGGCAAAAGCTATGCTGCTGACAAAAAGAAGCAATACAATCACGTACAGTCTTTTCATGGTTCTATTTCCTCCTTGTTTTTTTTAATCGTTTATGAGTGAAATTGTGTCTATGAATGGCAAAACATTTCTTTCAGTACCTGACTAACACTACAGCGCGAGATAAACACAAGATGACTATTTTGTCCAATCATGTCGTTCTAAGAATCTTGCTGGAGTTGCAATCGAAAAAACAGATATAGTCTATTGCATTATTTCGACAAAATTTCTGAATGACACGCCGAGTCAGCTGTTGCTAATAAGATTTACTATAACAAGCAGGTCTAATAAAATTGGACACAGATAAGCGCTGATTACCGCTGATTGAGTTCATCACAAAAAATTATTAATCGACTCAATTTAAAAACACAAAAAAAGAAGAGAAACAATTAAATTCATTTTTTATCTGCGTGTATCTGCGAATATCTGTGTCCAATAATAAAGAGGTTGGACGAGTACGTTTTATTGATTGTAATCGAAAAGTTCATGATGGCTATTTTCAAAATCTAATTTTTCTCTGTGATCTCGGCACACGGGGTTAGATTCTCTTTTATTTTTTCCCGGATTGTCCGGGCTAGAACATTTACTCATACAAAAGAGCAAGGGGATACATCCCCTTGTTCAAAAACATTTTGTATGATCCTTCATTCCTTGGAAATCAAAATATTCTGTTTTATGCGAACGGGAACCCGGTGATATGGTTTTTCTCCGTTCCTGATAAAATTTCGCCATTTGTCCGACCATTTGTCGTAACCGGTTTGCTCGCTCATGGGCACCAAAATAACCGCCGCTGTTTTATTATCGAAATCCGCATTAATTTTGTAATGCGCCTCAGGAACAGCAAAAAGAGTTGCCGGAGATTTGTCTTTCGCTATTTTATAATCATCGGCGTTTTTTAAAATAAAATGAATGGATTGGGGCAGCGCGTCGTTCCATTTCAGATCGGCGGCCAAAATGAGCGGGCCGTGCAAAAAATAGCCCTGAAAATCATCACGATAAAACCGGCGCGTATGTAGGACCTCGTTTCCGGCCTCATCCTGAATGTGCAATGTTACCGGAAACGTCAAATCGAGCTTGTCGCCGGGTGACCAGGCTCTTGATAGAATAAAGGTGCCGTCTGAATACCGACCATCGACAGGTTGGTTATTAACGGCAACCTGCCATTCATCAGCCCATTTGGGAATTCTTAGGTGAACAGTGAAATCCGTTATTTCCCTCGGCGAAAATACTATTGAAATGTTTCCTTTTGCCGGGTAAGCCGTTTTCATTGAAAAATCCAGCGGATTGCCATTGACATCGATTTGGCCCTTTATGGGTGTGTAAAAATTAATCCACAAATTGTTTTTACGTGCAACAAGCGTATTGTTGACGATTTCGGAATAAGCGTACAATCCATGCATCAGACAGCACCACCATGATTCCGAGTATGCAGCATCATACCCTGTCGGCGAGAGCGTGGCGTGGCCAAAAGCACCGCTGCCGGTCTGGTGAAAGTTGAGTGCATTGAGCCAGGTTCGCTCCGCTTCTTCGAGATAAACGGCCTGCTGAGTGATCTGCCACATCTGCAAATTCAACCGCAGCCAATCCACAAGAGAACAGCCTTCGGTGCGAAGATCGGTGGGAAAAAACTCGGCAATTCCTCCGTCAAAGCGACGACCATGGCGAAAGATGCCCTGCCAGTAATCCTTTTGCAAAAGGTCGAGATACTTCTCGTCTCCGGTCTGACTATAAAGCATGGCAACGCCGACCAAAGTATTCATAAATGAATGCGAATGATACTGGCCAAATTCAGGGAAAAGCGGTACGATGCTTTTGGCTGTTTGGAGATATTTTCCCTTGTGGGTGACCTGATACAACATCATCAGGGATTCGAGGATACTGGTTTGATGGGTGCGGATAAAATGACGCCGAACGGACTTGCCGTCTTTCCAATTTAATTTCCCAATGTCAGGAAATCGATAAGGATTGTCCGGGTAAAGCATCGCCCACTCGGGAACCGTTTTACAAAAATAATCTCCCAGTTTTTCGGCCGCCCGCAGAAAGCGATCATTGTGACTCAGCTTATAATATTGGAGCAATCCAAGCAAAAGCCGTCCATGGCCAAAGTTCTGCCGTCCCCATTCGTCCCAGCCGTCATGCATTTGTTGAAGGCCGAAATATCCCTCCGGTGTCTGGCATTTTAATATTGCCTCTGCAACCGAGTCCAGTTTTTCCGGACGCTGATTTAACAGCCGGGATATGTAGCTCCACGTGGATAAATAACGGCCGGAAACATCGCCTTCATAATCTTCAAAGCGCCTTTTCTTTTCCGAAATTCTCGCCACATCCTGAACAATCAAATCAAGAGAATAGGGAT
>JAADGR010000007.1 GCA_013152225.1 Calditrichota bacterium | reverse complement strand
AATCTTTGTTTCCGCTGCGCATTATTAGGGCTCTCTCATATTTTTTACCACCAAGACACAAAGACTCGAAGTTTCCATTAAGCATTCTTAAAAAAATCCAAAAGGCATTCAATCCAATGTTTTTTATCTTTGTGCCTTGGTGTCTTGATGGTTTAAATTTCAAAATATATCATTAACAGAACCTAAAAAAATCTTTGTGTCCTCTGCGCATTTTTGGCGCTCTCTGCGGTTAAATTTTAACACCTTTTTTGCTAAAATCCCAATCTCCTTCGCATCAGCTTTGACTTAATTTTGCCTGCTTCCTTCGCTCAATCCATGAATAAATTGTCAGGTCTTCGTGTTTCTCCACATGCGGAAAAAATAGGCTCGCGATATAGCCAACTCCGAACAAAACAAAATGGCTGTAAACGCCCAGCATGTATTTGTGATGGGTGAAATTGTATTTGCCTAAATCGAGCAATAATTTTTTTTCTCCTCCCAATGAAAGAGGTGTCGATGTCAATACGGCCCAGCCAGTGAAAAGTATGCAGGCGACAATGCCAATGTACAAACCTTTTTTATTGGCGCGTTTGCTAAAAATTCCTAACAGAAAAAGGCCAGCGATTCCCCCTGAAAAAATCGCATATAACGTAAAAATAATACTGAGCACAGTTTCTTTGCCTGCCTTGACATAAAGCGACGCCACGAGAATGGCAGCAATTCCTGAAATTCCCACAATAATTTTTCCCATCACCAGCTTTTGTTTGTCTGTGCTGCGGGGCTTTATTCGACAATAGTAATCTTCGACTCCAATGGCTGCCAGACAGTTCAAATCGGAATCCAGACTGGAAATTGCAGCCGCGATGAGAGCGGCGAGAATCAAACCTGTAATGCCAATCGGAAGTTGGTTCATGATAAACAGCGGAAAAACGGCGTCAGGCCGAATCCCATCAGGCAGCGGAATTTGCATGAGTTTGTAGTAGGAAAACAGAGCCGAACCGATAAACATGAACAACGTCCACACCGGGACACAGAGCAGCACGCCCATGAGCGAAGCCTTAATTGCATCTTTGTCTGATTTGGCGGTGAGATAGCGCTGCACAATGGTCTGGTCTGTGCCATATTTTTGAATGGCATAAAAAATACCATTCAGTGCCATGACAATGAAAGTTAATTTAGTAAAATCGAGGTCGTAGGGGCCGAAACCAATTTTCCCCGCTTCAACTGCGGTTTTAATCACGGCTACAGGCCCGCCCGGCGGCACAAAGAGCAGAATCGCTGCACACAACAGTCCACCTGCCATGAGCATAAAACCCTGAATCACATCCAACCAGATAACTGCTTCGATGCCGCCGAGCATGGTCACCACAGTGATGGAAATTCCCAGAATCCAAATAATGAGATAGGTATTGATTCCCATCATTTTTGACAGCGCCAGTGCCAGCAAAAAGAACACAGTGCCCATCTTAGAAAAGTGCGCCAAAATGAAAGCCAGCGAACTGTACAAGCGCGCCAGATAGCCGAAGCGTTTTTCAAAATATTCGTACGCACTTAAACCAATCACATGTCTATACAATGGCACAACAAACCAGATCAGGAAAATCAGGACAATGGGAACCATCAGCCCCTGCACCAAACGAATCCAGTTGGAGGCAAATCCTTCACCCGGGTATGCCAGAAAAGTAACGCTGCTAATCAATGTCGCCAAAATAGACATACCTATGGCCCAGGCAGGAATTGTTCTGCCACCAGTGAAATATTTATCTGTCGTTTTTTGCCGCCGTGTGAAAATTGCACCAACGCCGATGAATAAAATAATGGATATAATAATTACCAGATAATCAACGATATGGAGGGATTGCTGTGCCATATTTTTTCTCTCCTTGCTTTTTCGTTTTCAGGGATACAGTGAGCACCAGCCCGTCACAAATAAATTTTATTCAATAAAAATCCAGAAAAAGAAATGCTGTTATTTGGCAACCGACAATTAAAGTTTGGTTCTCAAAAAAAACTTTTTTTTGATTTTCAAATCAAGGACGGCTAACTAATCGAAAGCACATGATAAATGATTTATCATTTTTTAAATAAGATTTTTTGAGAGTTTAAAACTACAAAAATCTTTTTTTGAAAATAGTGCAATTTCGGATTGTATCCCAAAATTTCTCTCAAAATTGCTCGGGATTGAAAAAATTCTTCTCCGGAAGCATTAATCCTCAAAACAACCGTTTGATTCATGTCGAAAAATTCCCCGTTTTATTAAATCAGTCCTAATGATTTCATTTCCAGTCTGATATCTTCTTCTGCTGTGCTATTTATTTCTTTCAACGGCGAAAATACATTTTTCTGACATAATCCCATAAAATTCATCATCGCTTTCAAGCCTGCCAGCGAATGGCTCAGTAAGCGATTTTTTTGGTAGATTCGTGAAATCGCGTCTGTCTTTTTCTGGATTTCTTCGGCTTGTTTAATATTGCCCTGCTGTGCGGCAAGGTACATCTGCTGAAACAGTTCCGGCACAATATTCCCGCTGCTCGGAACCAGTCCGTCCCAGCCCAAGGCTAACGCCTCAGCGCCTCTGGCTAACCAACCGCACATGATGGAAAAATCATCTCGATCGCGCCACTGCTCGGATGCCTGCACCAGACGAACTTCGTCCCGTTCAGAATCTTTCAGTCCGATGATGCGCGGATGATGACTTAATTCTTCCACAATTTTTAGAGGAATCGACATGTGAGTCGTCAAAGGAATGTTGTACAACATAATGGGGCCGGGAATTCGCTCTGCCAGCGACTCATAGTAGCGCAGCATCTGCTCTGGCGGTATCTCGTAATAATAGGGCAAATGCGAAACACAAACATCAACGCCCAAATCCAAAAAACGGCGAGCCAAATCAATACTTATCGCCAAACAATTTTCCGAAATTCCCGCGTACACAAGCGTCCTGTTCTTGACGTGGTGCACAACTTTCTTTGCCATTTCTATTTTAATTTCTGGCGAAATAAGCGGCGATTCTCCAGTCGTTCCCATAATAAAAGGCGAAGTTCCCGCTCCCACAATATGTTCAACCAAGCGCTCTAATGCCGCTTCGTCAATTTTCCCCTTTTCCGTAATCGGAGTAACCATCGGCACAACTACCCCGCGGTACTTTTTTTGCTTCTTCAATTTTTGGTGTCCTCATCGTATTTTTAATTCAAAAAACTGACAACTTCTTTTTCAATATGAGCAGCGCTGAGACCAAATCTTTGTTTCATCTCCTCATTGCTGCCCGATCTGCCAAATTCGTCGCGGATGCCAATGCGACGCACTTTCACTGGCATTTTCTCGCTGACAATTTCGCAAACAGCAGAACCCAGTCCACCATAGATGTTGTGATTGTCCACAGTTACAATTTTTCCGGTCTCTGTTGCTGCTTTTAAAATAGCTTCTTCATCGATCGGCTTAATCGAACTCATGTTGAGCACTCTGGCATCAATCCCCTGTTTTTCCAACACAGCAGCAGCTTGTAACGTATCTCCGACTAAATCGCCATAAGTCATAAGCGTCACATCATTACCATTTTTCAGCGTTAGCGCTTTTCCAAGCTGAAATTGATAACCATCAGGAACAAATTGTGGCACCGGATCCCTGCCGATTCGAATGTACACGGGACCGTCAAAATCAGCAGCAAATTTAAGCATTTCTTTGGTTTCTAACGCATCTGCGGGTTGCAAAACCGTCATATTGGCGATGGAGCGCATAATAGCAAGGTCTTCCAACGACTGGTGAGAAGCCCCATTTTTCCCCACAAAAATTCCTGCGTATAGCGCCAGAATTTTAACGTTCAACCTGGAGATGGCAATTGAAACCGTCACCTGATCACACGCTCTCCTCGAACAAAAGACTGACACGGTTGAGGCAAAAGGGATAAATCCCATCGTACTTAAGCCGGCTGCAATGCCCATCATATTTTGTTCAGCAATCCCAACCTGCACAAATCGATCAGGAAATCTTTTCTTGAAGGCTTGAATTTTTGAAGCAGGACTGAAATCAGCATCCAATAAAACAATATCAGAATTTTTCTCCCCTAACTTGATCAGCGTTTCCCCTAATACATCGCGGGGAGCGACAAGTTTTGACATCTATTCCCTTCCTTTCATTTGTTGGACTGTTTCGGAAATTTCTTCTACGGAACAACCAAGCGCACTTAGTGCTTTTTTAACCTGTTCTTCTGTAAAAGAAACTGAATGGCTAAATGCTTGATCTTCGTAATAAGGAATTTTATAACCTTTAACCGTATGGGCAATGATGATGGTTGGTTTATTTTTTATTTTTTGGGTGCGCTCAAATGCATCTATCAATTGATGGATTGAATGCCCATTCACTTCGATAACGTGCCAACCAAAGGCGATCCACTTTTCAGAAACAGGTTCCAACGACATTACCTTATCCACTCGATCGGACAAAGCAAATTTGTTGTAATCCAGGATCGCAGTCAAATTATCTAATTTGTAATTAGGAGCGCTCATGGCAGCTTCCCAAATTTGTCCTTCGGCTGCTTCGCCATCACCAATGAGTACATAAATTCGCAAACTTTTTTTCTTAAGTTTTGCTCCAATTGCCATTCCAACTCCGGCAGACAATCCCTGTCCCAGTGCGCCAGTGCTCATTTCAACTCCAGGACACAAACCACGTTCTGGGTGCATCTGCAGCGGACTATCGATTTGGTGCACCGTCGAGAGCAAATCTTCTGAGATGAAACCCACTTCGGAAAATGTCGCATAAAGCGCCGGACTGGCGTGTCCTTTTGAGAGCACAAATCGGTCCCGGTCTTCGAATTCTGGATTTCGAGGATCGAACCTCATTATGCGAAAATAAAGCACCGTCAAAATCTCCGCAATCGAAGAAGAACCGCCCAAATGGCCGGTACCTGATTGCGCAATCATTTTGACGACTTTGATCCGAATTCGATTGGCAATTTCTGCTAATTTCTCTGTATCTGTATTATTCCTTTTCATCAATTTTCCTCAATTAAAAAGTACCATACTCTATTTATCATTTAGTTTTTTTGAAGTCTCATTTTGTATCTGTCATAAAATGTCCAATTGTTACTCCCACAATCTTTAAGCCCGAATCTCATAGACTTTATTGAAAAGATTTCCGCAACAAGTATACGGCGTGTACTATCTCGAACAAAGACTATTTTGTTTCCGCAGATTTAAGATATTGTTTTTTTGGATCAAAATTCGGATTAATAGTCATTTCCTGAGCCTTTACTGCTCGTTTCCATTGATGAAACTTCTCTCTCATTTCCTTTGCTTTTTCCGGCATGATGTTGGCGAGATTGGTCGTTTCTCCAATATCCTTTTTAATATTATACAGATCAATTTGGTGATCCTCCCCCAACATAGTTTGTTCATACCATTCGATTAATTTATAATCTCCCTCTCTAATTGCCCCTGAGGGCTTAAATCCCTGATGATGATAATGGGGATAATGCCAGTAAAGCGCATCCCGCTTAATCGTTCCGGTTCGCTTTAACAAAGGTACTAAGCTCAGACCGTCGATATCTTTAATGTCGCTAATATCAACGTTTGCCATTTCAGCAATGGTGGGAAATAAATCATTCGAAATAACTGGTACGGAACATTTGGTCCCCGGTTTAATAACTCCAGGCCACTTTATTGCCAATGGAACGCGAATACCACCTTCGTAAACCATTGCCTTACCCCCTCGCAAAGGATACTGATCCTGTAACATCTTTAGGCCTCCATTGTCGGAGTAAAAAATGACAATCGTTTTATCGGTAAGATTTAGTTCATCCAGTTTATCCAATATCTGCCCGATGCCAGTATCCATGCGTTCAATCATTGCGCCCATTATTGGATTTTTGATTGGATCGTTTATTTTCGATTTTGTCCGATATTTATCGATGAAATCCTTATGCTCCATAATTGGGCGGTGAACTACATGGTGAGCAACGTAAGCAAAAAAAGGTTTATCCTTATACTCCTCGATAAATTTCAAAGCGTGTTGAGTAATCGCCACAGCATGATGCGCATCCTTATTGGGATCCGCATCTGGTTTCGGCTTTACGGTGGTAAAAACAACGTCAAATCCTTGGGAACCGGGATCACCCGGTCTACCTGGTTTGTAATTTTTATCCACATTTAAATGCCATTTACCGAAGTGTCCACACACATAACCTTTGCGCTTCAGCATCTCCGCCATGGTAATCTCTTTGAGTGGTAATCGTTTCGCCTGTTGTGGCCTTTTTAATTTAGCATAAGGATATGGGTCGCCGGGAATGTAATCGGTTAAATGTAATCGTGCTGGATATTTTCCCGTCATGATACTGGCGCGACTCGGGGAACAAACCGGATCTGCCGCATAGGCATCTGTGAAAGACATGCCAGCAGCGGCGATACGATCAATGTTTGGCGTTTCATAATATTTGGTCACTCCTTCGTATCGCACCTGATTCCAGCCCAGATCATCGGCAAGGACAAAAACAAAATTCCACTGCTTTTTGGGAGACGATTCTTTGGAAGAACAACCCTGAATAAAATCATAAAGAACACTCCCTGTTGCCACAGCTAAGGTTGTTTTGCCAAACGTATCTATGAATTCTCGTCTTTTCATTTTCTTCCTCTCCTTAAAATTAAGTATTTAAAAACCATTCCTGCTTTTTAAATTACGAAAAAGGTATGATGCTTTTATACGCATCCTAACAGACCACCGTCAACATATATAATATGTCCATTAACGTAATCGGATGCTCTGGAAGCAAGAAAAATTGCTGCTCCAATCAGTTCTTCGGGTTCTCCCCAGCGATTCGCTGGCGTTCTTGAGCACAGCCAGGCATTAAATTTTTCATCTTCATATAACTTCTTTGTCATCTCAGTTTTAAAATAACCCGGTGCTATTCCATTTACCTGAATATTATATTTTCCCCAATCGGTCGCCATGCCTCTGGTTAACATCTTCAGACCACCTTTTGAAGCCGCATAAGGTGCTATTGTTGGTCTTGCCAATTCGCTTTGAATGGAACAAATGTTGATAATTTTCCCTGATTTTCTTTTGATCATTCCCTGAACAACAGTCTTGGAAGTTAGAAAAGCACCAGTCAAATTGATATCTAAAATTTGGCGCCAACTTTCTTCTTTAAATTGTTCCAAAGGTGCCCGAATTTGTATACCAGCATTGTTAACCAAAATATCGATGGTACCAATTTCATTTTCTACCAACCTTACCTGTTCCTGTATCATCTTTTCTTTTCTCACGTCAAAAATACGACCATAAGCATCCACGCCTTCTCGTTTCAATAAGGCAACTGCCTGTTTCAGTCTATCTTCATCAATGTCGTTTAAAACAATTTTAGCTCCTGCCTGGCCCAATCCTTTTGCCAGAACAAATCCGATTCCCCTACCAGAACCGGTAATTAAAGCTACTTTCCCTGTTAAATCGAATAGTTCTTTCATTTTTTATGCCCCATTTTTCATTATCCTTTCATAACTCCCCGCCACGTCCAGCGACTTGCTTCAGGGTTCTTTTGACCCACAAAAAAACTTAAAATATAACCCAAAACGATCGTCGTGACAAATGCGATGGTTGCTGGCCATAAAACACCTACTTTGAACCAACTGACGTCTAAAAATTTAGAAAAAGCGGTTAATGTGCCCAATACAAAACCAATAAATCCGGCTATTAGAACTGCGGGAGCTGTTACTCGTTTGGTAAACATGCCCAGAGTAAACACGCCGAACAATGGTCCCGTAAACATATTGATTAACTTTTGCGAATAAGTAAAAATGTCTCCCATTTTGCCCACAAAACAAGCAAAGAAAGTGATAGTTATACCGAGCGTCAGTGTCCCCCAGCGAGCAATACGAACTCTTTGAGCTTTCTCTTTTGCCGAAGATTCTTCGTCTTCTAAATTATATTTTTTAAGCTTAAACCGGGAATAGAAATCATTCAAAATAGCAGTGATGCTGGAATTTATGCCAGAATCCAGACTGGACATGGAGGCACCATAGATTGCGGCAATCATCAATCCACCAATACCAACAGGCATAAAATTCGCGATGAAATATGGGAATATACGATCCGCTTTCAGTGAGGCAGGAAAAGCATGATGTGAAGCAACTGCGAATAGTCCGACACCGATGAACGTTACGATAAAAATATAGAACAGATAGGCAAAAGCATTGGTAATAAATCCTTGCCGACTCACTTTTAAGGATTTCGCTGTTAGATATCGCTGTACCATTGCCTGATCCACGCAGTAGTTTCCCATTTTTTGAATTGAATAAGTTATAATTAACGATACAACAGTGATATCCGTAAAAAGATAAAACTTCATTTTTCCGAAAATATTAGCACTGCTAAATCCCGGGATATGAGCAGTCATAGCCGTTTTACCTGCTGCAGCTAAAGTATGCCATATTTGTGGAAGCCCTCCAGGTACTGCAAGAATAATGATAACAAAAGCAACAATCATACTGGTGAACATCACAAAAGAATGAACTACATCGCCCCACATGGTTGCTCGAATACCACCGAGTGAAGAATTAGTGGTGGCGATCAATCCTAAAACGATGACAGAAGGAATGAGCGGTATTTTGCCATTAGTTACTACATTCAGGATCATCGAGGGAACATAAATAACCGCTGCCATCCAGGTTATTCTCCATAAGATAAAAATAGCACTTGCCAGAGCTCGGACGTAAACGCTAAAGCGACGTTCCAGATATTCATAAGCTGTATAAACTTTTAATTTATGATAAAATGGCATGAACACGTACACAACAACAGGGAATGAAATGGGAATCGCCATTGCCATCCACAGCATAATGATTCCGTACTTAATCGCGCCGGCTGGAAATGCCATATAGCCCACGGCGCTGGTCAGCGTTGCCATTAGTGAGAGCCCAATAGGCAACCATCCCATGCTGCGTCCTCCGAGGAAAAAATCTTTTGTCGATTTCTGTTTTTTGAAAAGGTAAATACCAATACTGATAATACTGGTAACATAACTCACTGCAATAATTATATCGATAGTACTTAATCCATGACTTTCCATTAAAGCCTCCTTAAGTGTATTCTGTGGTGAATGGTTTATTTACTCTGGTTTCTATTAACACGATAAGTTGGAATAATTTGGAATT
>JAADGR010000226.1:9321-10365 GCA_013152225.1 Calditrichota bacterium | reverse complement strand
TGTCAAGCGGCGGATTTTGTACCTGAAATCCCTGAGCGAGTCTTCCGACCAGGTGATGCGTTTGTTCTTGAAGATAAATCCAGGATACTCGCATTCAGCGGATGGAATGACTTTGCTCTTTTCCTGATTAATAATCAAGTTCTTTGTCAAAATCGTCCAGCATGATATTAGCAAGCAAAGGCGACAATGGCCCACCCTGAGGCACGCCTTCTGTGGTCGACTCTGTTCTGCCGTTCACTTCAACGCAGGCCCGCAGGTAGCGGCCAATGAGTCTGAGGACTCGTTTGTCGGTGAGTTTGCGTGCAGGACGGCTCATCAACAGGTTATGGTCAACATGGTCGATAGCTTCCATCCAGTGGCTTCTTGTCCCTGATCTACGGCCAGTACTCCCGGGTTTTAGGGTTAGGCGTTATCAAATTCGATATAAATAAATGTCGTTTATTCCATATTTTTTTTCAATGTACTTTTAAATGAAAAAATTTGCGCAAAAATTTACAATCGATTATCAAAAAATTTTATCTGAATCGCCTGATAGTGATTTAGATAAAAAGATAAAATTCCTTACTGATAGATTACCTTATGAGTGGCTTGAGCATTATAAAAATATGACGCCGCATTTGACAAATGTATGTCGATTTTATTATGGCGAATTTGAATATCTATTTGACCATTATACAGAATTAGAACAAAAGGGCATTGTATCTTATAATCCTAAAACAGAAGATCGTGTAGTTGCTGCATTTGGAAGATCAAGCCCCATAAACAAAGATCGAGAATCTTCAAGGCTTAAAGGATGGATTGGTCCAACTGAAAAACATTTAGGTGCAAATACAGATAAAGGCCATTTTATAGCTCATAAAATCGGGGGGAAGCTTGATGTAAATATATTTGCACAACGAAGAGATTTGAATCGAGGTTGGTCTCCACAAGGAAAAATTTATCGATCAATGGAACGATATTGTTCTTTAAATCCTAGAACATTTTGCTTCAATCGTCCATTATATTCAGATTGCACCAGTCGTCCTATAATGATTGAATTAGGTA
>JAADGR010000226.1:0-9256 GCA_013152225.1 Calditrichota bacterium | reverse complement strand
TATTAAGCAGATCATAAATTATTAATTTGATATCTTCAATAATACGTCGTTTAAATATACTTTTATGAACACTCTTAATAAATTTCATTTAACCATTTTTGAGCTTCATATTTAAATTAAACATTTAATCGTCTAAACAACTAAAGGTTTATATGGCGCGCCCTGAAAAAGACTCACCTCTGCAGTGACGTGCAAGTCTCGCGTCGAGCAAAGCATCGCGGACAACAATACGCCGCCATATAAACCGGGGTTGTCGGAGATCCCGTGTTCTTTGCGGGTCAAATATCCTGCGTTTTTTGAAAATACTCGGAATATTTTCGCACCGCGCGCAGGTAATTAAATTGAGTGGATTCGACATCCCCCCGAGTTGTAGGTCTTGCTCCGTATGATGGAGCAGTTCTTCGAGAGTTATGGTAAACCTCCTTGTTTAGAATGAATAGTAACTTTAACTATGGATTCTAAGATCAATAAAATGCCACGCGTGGTTAACCCATCGTTAGCCCGAGAATGCAACATATCTCATGTTTCAGTGACGAACCGCCTGAAAACAGCCATCTTCGTATGTATGATGGCATTGGTCCTCGGTTGTTCAACCCCCGATTCCAGGAGATGCGGGAGTTTTGATATTGTTCGTAGTCGCTTCCTCGGATCGGTTTGGAATCAGGGGCACGCAAAAGCTTCAATTATTTCCCAGGACGGTGGCTATTCGTATACTGTACCTGGTGGTTCTCTTTGGTGGTTCGGAGACACTTTCAGGGGATCACGAGATAAGACCGGGAAGCCCCATTTTGCCGGTGGGGCTGTTTCTTGTGCGCTCGCTCTGTTAGATGAGACAAACAAACGCGTGCCTCCTGTATTGGATTTCCTGCCGGGCCAGGATGGCAACGTTGCTCAGGCAATCGCCTTTTTCCCTGAAGAATCCCGGGACCGCCATCGTATCTGGCCCCTCAGCGGGATTTATGTGAACGGTAAATCGTACATCTATTATTCCCTGATCGAGTTGACGGGAAAAGGAACATGGGATTTCAGGAGTGTGGGGTCAGGCCTGGCTTGCTCAGCACAACCTTTGGGTTTTCATAAGCGTATTCAAACCCCGGAAGGCTGGCGTTTTCCAGTGAAACCCTCTGCCATCGTCACGACCAACGATTGGATTTATTTGTTTGATGTTGAAAAAAGAGGTGACCGGCAAGGTGTGTGGCTTTCCAGGGTGCGTCCCGGAGAGATTGAGAATCCCAATGATTATCAGTTTTACTGTGGGCCGGGACCCAGGTTCTCTCGCGATAAAAACAAACAAGTCCTGTTGCTGGAAAATATTTATGGCCAGGTATCAATTATCTGGAATGAATACCTCAAGAAATACGTTTTGGCATCTTCAAGTGATTTCTTTCGTCCCCGTGAGATTCGTTTCCATACAGCGAATGAACCTTTTGGGCCGTGGAGCAAGGCCGTTGCCAGCATCACGGTTCCTGAATATAGACAAGGGAAAAAGGTCGAACTCGTTTACTGTTCTTATTTTCATCCAGAGTTGTTCCGTGAAAATGGACGAATCATGAACTTGACCTTTTCTCTTCATCTCGAAGATGCGGGATTCGATGCGAACAATGAAATCGTAAAAGTAGAAGTGAAATCCCATCGAAAATGAACAGAGTAATCCACCGATAAGAGACTTGAACTCGGTCGGGTCGTACCCGTTAGCTTACTGCGGGGTTTTGGGATTAGCCCTATAAATGAGTTCTTCGTAAAAAGTCTTAAAATGTCATTGCGAGCGAAGCGAAGCAATCTGGATGTCGGATAAAATGCTGTTTATTAGAGATCGCTTCGTCGCTTCGCTCCTCGCGATGACATGCCTTTCGACTTTTTACGAATTACTCATAAATGATTCACAGGAGAAATATTTGAAAACCCAGCGACTATTTTTGGATATCATATTGAAAGAATGGTTGCTTTTTGCCTCTGCTGTTGGGCTTATTGTTACATCGATTTACTTCCATCACATACCATCCTTTTCAGTAGAAGAAATTCAGGTTATCTTTATCCTCGCTGTTTTATTTATTGCTGTAAAAGGACTTGAGCATAGTGGTTTGATACTGCGTCTGTCTCAGCTCCTTGAAAAAGGCAAATTTATTTCAGTAAAACTGGTCGTTGCTACTTTTCTGCTGTCAATGCTGGTAACGAATGATATAGCTTTAATTGTTATAGTTCCATTAACTTTATTACTCGATACCAACCGCAAAGATATTCTCGTTATTTTTGAGGCATTGGCTGCGAATGCGGGTTCTGCACTGACACCTTTTGGCAATCCACAAAATCTATTTATCTATTGGTTCTATGGTATTCGGCCTGAAACTTTTATTTTAAGCATTGCACCATTTTCTGTTGCATTTCTTATCATTCTCGTCGTGATGTCACTTTTGATAAGAACATCAAACAACAAGGTGTCTTATATTGAACCCATAAAAATCAAATACACCGCATTCGTTTATGGAGCACTGTTGCTTTCCCTTATCCTCGCCGTACTTCACATTCTTCCTGTTTTGATTGGAGTGCTTGTTATCATTTATGCCGCTGTTTTTGACAGGAAAAGCCTGAAAATAGATTACATGCTGTTACTGACTTTTATTTGTTTTTTCGGCCTGGCAGAAAACATGAAAAGCATATTTTCATCTGACATAGAACACTCTGGGCATATCTTTATATTTTCCGCTCTGGTGAGTCAGGTTATCAGCAACGTTCCGGCCACTCTGCTGTTTGCTAAATTCACAGCCCAATGGAAAGCACTTCTTTGGGGTTCAAACGTTGGTGGGTTTGGCAGTCTTATGGGTTCGCTTGCAAATCTTATAGCCTACAGGCTTTATATCAAGCACGAGTCTACAAATAATATGGCATCGTTTACAATCAAGTTTATGGTTTTGGGATATATTGCTTTTTTTATTGGCCTTGGTTTATATTTCTGGATGGAGTGAATATAATAAAGGGCTAATCGGGTAAGAGCGGGTCTCTCACCCGCCCTCCCTGCCATGTATGTCAATTTATTTTTAAAATCTCCAGGAGCAAAAGTCCCGGCTCATGAGCTGCCCGCAGGTACTTTTCCCCTGCTCATTTTTTCTCCCCTTAAAAAGACGGTTTCAATCTCTACATTGTATTTTTCTTTTTCCTCCGCAATGTTTGCAATGAGGATATCCGCCTTTTTCCCCACTTCGATGCTGCCGGTATAGTCGCTCAAATCCTGGTTGAGAGTTCTCTCATCCGGACGATAAATCCCAAGCAATCGCGCCGGGGTTTGACTGCACATTCGCGAGGTGTTAATTAAAGCAGTGCGAAAATCCATCGGTGGGTGCATGGCATTCCAGATTCCTTTCATGGGCCGTGTCAGCCAAGTCAGGGCGTTGGCGAATGCTTTGTCCATAGTCAAAATGCTGCCGAACAATGTATTTTTGCTGCCAACCACCTGGAGGAATTCACCGTTGTCACTCACCCGACCTTTGATGCCGAACATTTCAAAATCCGACATTCCCTTCATGCCGGTTAGAAACATACTGTCGGTGATAATGATGCTTTTACGAAAGCCTTTTCTTTGAATGGTATCCAGAACATAAGGCGGGCTGACGTGATAGCCGTCGGTTATCAGTTCGACGTGAACCTCACCCGCACGAAGCACAGCTTCCACCGCGCCGCCGTCGTCAAAGGGTTTTGTTGAGCTTCCGGTCGGACCGTTAAGGAAATGTACGGCCAGCGACAACCCGTTTTGCACTGCAGCCTCGTATTGCAAGGCTGTCGCGCCGGTATGCCCGGCTGCGGCGATGATATTGTTATCACATAAATATTTTATCAGTTCAAGACCTGCTTCTTCATGTTCAGGCGGAACGTTTACCACCCTCACCCTGCCACCGGATGCCCGGGACAATTTTTCAAAATTTTCAATGGTTGGGGCAAAGAAATATTCCGAATTTTGCGCGCCGCGGAATTCCTCAAACTTCATAAACGTGCCTTCAATATACAAACCGGCAACCACGTCTTTGATGAGCGGAGAAGAAGGGTCTCTTAAATATTGATCAACGAATTGTAAAGACGCCTGCAATTGCTCCATGGGCGCAGCAATGGTTGAAAAGACAGCTTTGGTTGTTCCTTGTGACAGATAAAAATCCAGGGCGGATGTCAGACCCTTGGCAAGCAAATGCGGGTCCATGAGAAATTTTTGTTTTGCGGCATCGTAAAAGCCACCGGATACATCGTAACCGGCTGCGCCGTTTGTGTGAATATCAATAAAGCCGGGAAGAATGTATTTATCCTTTGCGTCAATGATTGTATCGTTCTCATCAATCTTTGGATGATCGCCAACATAGGAGATCATGCCGTCCTCGATGACGATCTGTCTCTGCTTGACCACTTCGGGAAAAACAACATTTCCATTTTCAATTATAGTTTTCATAAAAACGTCTCCAAAAAAATATTTTCAATTTATCCGCCGATCTGCATCAATCCCCATGCGACAAGTATGAGAATGCCGACCATGCCCCAGGCTAAAAAGAAGCCAACGACATCTTCCTTGTATCGCCGCCAAAACCCTTTCCACCTACCCGCTGTGAACCAACCGGGAGCGTCCAGGAAAATAAGGTCTTGTCCGTATTCTCCGGCCAGCGGTTTTTTGCCGTCAGCGCCCCGTTTATCTGCGTCGGAAAGACGATTCATATTATCAAAAAACTCTTCAATACGTTTTTCATCTTCAGGTTTTGTCAAAAGGCTGACGAGGATAAGGGCCGAAAAACCGGCAAGCATGGCCCAGCCAAACGGTGCGGGTTGCCATTTGTACACGATAAGCAATTGGTCTGTCGCCATGAAATTAAGTAAATAATATAGGCCGAAAGAAATAATAACCGCGAGGTAGGCGCCGTACCGATTGGCGCGTTTCCATAAAATACCGCCCAGAACAATGATGCCCATAAATGCAGCAATGGTCTCGGTAAAAAGGAATCCCTGCAAAACATTTTTCACCGTCAGCGCAAATAAAACACCGAGGATGGTCAATGCAAAACCGGAGTAACGCCCCATCCACAGCAATTGATTGTCACTGGCTTTAGTGTTGATGTATTTGTAATAGAAATTTTTTGTAAACAAGGCACCTGTGTTGACCATAAAATTTGAACAGGAGGACATGTTTGCGGCGAGCACACAGGCAACCATAAGTCCGGTGAGTCCGGGGAAGAGCAGTTCACGACTTGCATAGCCAAAGGCTTGTTCAGGATCAGGAAGATTGACCCCGCGTTTAATAACCAGGGCTGCGACAATAAGTCCGGTAAGTGCCCAACCAATCGTCACGATGCGTTTCACCAGGGAACCATAAGTTTGTCCGACGCGTCCCGCACGTTCCGTGTTGCCGGTGGCACACATGGAAAGCATGTGAGGTTGCGCCGTGATACCAACAATTCCGTTCACGGCCAGCATGGCAATGGTAAACCCGCCCATGCCGCTTGCACTGCTAAAAAGTTTAAAGAAATCCGGGGGCAAGGCCTCACGCATTCCGCTAAATCCTCCGACAGCATGCAGGCCCGATGGAATGAGCAACATGGAAAGAATAATGATCATCATTGCCTGGATGAAATCGGCGTACGCGGATGCCACCAACCCGCCAAAAAAGCTGTAAAGAATAAACGCCACGGTCATCGCAATGACCACGCCTGTAGGAGAAATCAAATTACTTGTGGCAACGGAAATGACTTTGGCCGCTCCCTGAAGCATGACGCCCTGGGAAAAGACGAAAAATCCAATGGCAAAAATCGAATAAACGACGGCCATACCTCTGCCATACCGGTCTTCTACCATTTCGCCAATTGTCGTCCGTTCCGATCTCCTGTACCAGGGAGCCAGGAGCCAATAGAACGGCGTAATGAGCATATTTTTCCACTGATACCAGATTGTCGAGAATCCGGTTTGGAATGTTGCCCCGGTCTGCGCGACAAAGTTCTCGGCGTGTGTACCGGTGCCAAAAGCCTGCCCCATCATGATCCACCACTTAAACTTGCGCTCCCCGCGAAAAAAACTGTCGCTGGTTTTAACCCGCCGCATAAGCCACAAGCCAAAGCCTGTGATGCCGATAAAATAGCCAACCAGAACCACCGTGTCCAACCAATGAAATCCACTCTTCATATCTTTGCTCTCCCGGATGATTAAAATGATTCAACGCCAACTCAATCCTGCGTCCGACAAGTTCATCTTTGAAGAAGGCAATATATATTATTTTTTGGAATTATGCAAATTGACTTTTACAAGGAAACAAATCAGGCATGTCTTACAAGTGAGGCATATCCTAAAAAGGCGCTTCAAAAGAAGCGCCTTTGAAAAGATACTTTTAGTGGGCAGCAAGGTAAGAAGCAACACCTTTATGATCAGCGACCATGGCGTCCGCGCCTTCCGTCCATTCTGCAGGGCAAACTTCGCCGTATTTTTCAACATGCTGAAGCGCTTCGACCATTCGCAGCACTTCCTTTACACTGCGTCCCAACGGCATATTATTTACGACCTGGTGCTGAACGATGCCGTCTTTGTCAATGAGAAAAAGGCCGCGGTAAGCGACGAACTCGCCTTCCACTGTTACATTGCCTTCGTCATCTTCGATGTATTCACCGGCAAGAACATCATAATCAGCGGATATCGTTTTGTTGGTATCGGCAACGATCGGATAAGTTACGCTCTTTATACCGCCGTCCTTCTTTTCAGTTTGCAGCCACGCCCAATGCGAAAACTCGGTATCGGTTGAACAAGCGATAACGGCCACATCCCGTTTCTCAAATTCGGCAAGATATTTCTGAAAAGCAAGTAATTCCGTGGGGCAAACAAAAGTAAAATCCTTGGGATAAAAGAAAAGGACAATATATTTTTTACCCAGGTAATCATCTAATGAGAATTTTTCTACAATTTCACCGCCATTGACTACAGCTTGTGCTGTAAATGTCGGTGCTTTTTTTCCTACCAGTACTGCCATTTCGGGCCTCCTTCGTGTGAGTTGTTTTTTTTGAATAATTATTGTCATTGATTTAAAAATAATTTTACATCCTGGATTCAAGACCACTAATACAACGAAAGTGGAATACATATTCCCGAAATTTCTTAAAGCCTAGCAAATTGCGAAGAGAAAATATTCATTAAAACTGTATTTAACGAAAAATATTGTCCCCTTATCTTTATAGCGAAATCTTTTAGTAAATTTTCTCAAGATTTCGCTTAGCGCAGGAACAGATATTTATTTGTTACAACTTTTTACAAGATTTTCATGAAATATATCCCTCAAAGATTCTGTTTCCCCGGCAGGTAACAACACCATTATGAAAATTGATGTCTGAAAATATGCGGTATGATATTTGAATATTAAATAAAATCGAGAGAATTCCTTAAAAAATAGCACAAAATGTCCCAACAAATAAACATTATCATCTCTCGTATGGGACAAAAAGTACTCATAGATTTGCAAAAAAAACAAACCATGTTTTTGTAAAAACTTGCATTTTAAAATTGTATTTCAACTACCTTTTAAAGTTAATTTTTGAACTATGGGAGCAATCATGAACATCACAGTTAATAGGAAACCAAATCGGTTTTATCCCAACCCGAAAAGAGTCATCACTCGTTTCTTTATGAAAAATAATTCAAAAAGACCTCAGTCCATTATTCAAAACGTTATAAAAACACCGGATAAAGATGCTGATTTGATGCTTAATGAAGTACTCAGAGAGTTCTCTAAGCGACATCGAAATATAACAAAAATATTTGAGAGTCATTTTAACAAATTGCATGATATATTTAATAAACTAGAAATTGACCCGGAATCTATATCGCTGAAAAAACGACTATTAATTGGCTCGTACTTTACCATGGAATACTCTATTGAATCCATTGCCTTCTTTAATCCCTCGATTGTTGAAGATCCGGATCAGTTCAATTTAAAAGAAGGTCAAAAAAGAATCATTGTTAGTTTTCGTGGTGTCGGTGAAGGCCATATTTCATCAATAATGTTTCGAAGCGGCGTAATCGATAAAAATAATGATTTAAAATTTGAGAACGAAAGTAACTTGGTCGATGTCCCCGAAGTTATAACGCGTTATGTTTATGACAAAAAATCTTTTATAAAAAAACTTTACGAAATGAATATTCGTAAAAACGTTATCCATTTAGTTATGGATAAACTGGGAGATAAATTTATTTATGGAGAACTACAGGCCGCAATTGCAGACATCAGGAAAAGTGTAAAACTAACTTCCGACAAACAAAAAGCACTGAAATTAATAAATTGGGTGGCGAGTTCTCATTATGAAATAACGTTTTCACTCGATACCGCAATTTCAGAACGAGTGATTTTCCCAATTTCTTATACTGAGAGTAATGGAATCGAAGATGCTCGCTTTACAAAATTCACCGACGATGATGGTCGTTTCACCTATTATGCCACTTACACAGCATATAATGGCCACACTATCCTACCGAAGTTAATGGAAACAAAAGACTTTTATCATTTTCGTATTATGCCGCTCAATGGAGAATGTGCACAAGACAAAGACCTTGCGCTTTTTCCTAGAAAAATTAATGGCAAATTCGCAATGATTTCCCGTCATGATGGTGTGAATAATTATATCATGTTTTCTGATAATATCAATGTTTGGCAAGAGGCTACATTATTACAGACGCCTCAATTCCCGTGGGAATTCGTGCAGATTGGCAACAGTGGGCCACCTATCGAAACGGAGAAAGGTTGGCTGTTAATTACTCATGGTGTCGGTCCTATGAGAAAGTATTGTTTAGGTGCTATGCTTCTTGACCGGGAAGATCCTACAAAAGTAATCGGCCAACTCCATGATCCTCTACTCATGCCAAATGACGAAGAAAGGGAAGGCTACGTACCTAATGTCATTTATTCTTGTGGTTCAATAATTAATAACAATGAACTTATTATTGCATACAGTATGTCGGATTCGGCTTCTACTTTTGCCAGTGTGCCTTTAGAGGAACTGTTTAGTAATTTGTTAAATCATCAATAATTTGTATCATTATTCCATTTCATCAATATCGGCAAAGCGTAAAGGGGGATTATTATTGTCCTTTTCCGAAAGAACGAGCTTGCCATCTAGTAATGGCCATTTAATGCCGATCTCAGCATCATTCCAAATAATTCCTCTTTCAGCCCGGGGCGAGTACAAAGCCGTACACTTGTATGTGAATTCTGCCATTTCAGACAGGACGTAAAATCCGTGAGCAAAGCCCGGCGGGA
>JAADGR010000073.1 GCA_013152225.1 Calditrichota bacterium | reverse complement strand
GGACACTCCATTGCGGATGAAGAAATGAAGTACGGCCTTGCCGTCTCCGGTTTTGTGCATCCGCAAAAAATTATCAGGAATGTCGGTGCGCTCTCCGGCGACCTGTTGTTTCTGACAAAACCCATCGGCACGGGCACGATTACAACAGCGCTCAAGGCGGGCAAAGGAAGCCAGAAAATGGAAGATAAAGTATGTGCGATCATGGCGCGACTGAATCGGGATGCTGCCCAAGTTTGCATGCGTGTTGGCGTAAATGCCTGTACCGACATTAGTGGTTTTGGGTTGCTGGGACATGCGTGGGAAATGGCTAGTGGAAGCGGCGTTTCTATGCGTCTGGAATATTCCCGGGTACCCATCATTGAAGAGGCTGTGGAAACGGCACAAAAAGGATTTATCCCCGGCGGATCAAAGTCAAACCAGTTGTTCATCGGCACAGACGCTGTCTTCGCAGATCATCTTGGAAAGGTGGAACAATTCATTTTATTTGATGCACAAACCTCCGGCGGCTTGCTCGTTGCGGTAGATGAGAAAAAATCGCAACAGTTTGCACGCGAGATGCAAAATGAAGGCATCGACGCGCCGATTATTGGCCAAGTCATTGAAGGCCCGGCAGGAAAAATATTCGTCAAGTAAAGGATAGTCTACACATCACAAGCGTCACGGATATCAATGAATCGCAATGGCAGGTATATGATGGGCAAAAACTTTTTTCTTTATTATGTCAATTGCCATAATAAGTGCAATGTGTACTCGAAAAAGTGTTGACATTAATCCTGAAAAAGATCTTCGAGTTCAATATGCGTCAGTTACAAATGAAATAACTTCAAATTCCAACCCTGCAATAGTTACTTTGCAACGAACAATGTGCTATGGAACTTGTCCTCTTTATACTGTTGGCATTTTTAAGGATGGGACAGTAAAATATTGGGGCGCCCCCAGCCGCCAATTTTTTAAACTTTCTGACGATCCTCTTTTGAAAAAAGGCATTTTTTCTACGCCTGCAACAATCCCCAAATGATTGCTTGATGATTTTAATATTATAATCAAAAGGATCAAGTCTTTTGTTTAGCTTTTGCCAAAATATCATCGGGATGTGAGCAGCAGGGGGCACCGGGAGCATGAGCGTTTTCCAATTCGTTTTCTTCGGTAAAATGTGTCCAGTTTCTTTTCAGACGCCGCCAAAGCGAACCGCTTAATACTATGCCTGTCTGCTTAATGATTTCTTCGATTTTGGTCAGGTTAATTAACTCCAGATCATAGGCAAACTCGATGCTTCCTTTTTCATAATTAATGTTCGCGTCAATCATGCCGGACTGCTCTTTCAGCACTTTTACTATTTGTTCTCCTTTGGGAATATCCTTAATATTCTCCAAGTCAATGCTTCGATATTTAATGATCGCCATTTTAATCACCTCCTTTGATTCGAATGTTTTAGCCTGCGCTTATCTTTTTTCGAAAAAAAGAAAAACCAGATCACAAACACCGACAAACCAATGCCGGCAAGGGTAACGATAATTTCTGCTGTGTTCATAACAACGACCTTCCAATTTAAAAATCTCCCGTCAGCGGACACGCGCTTATGAATTTCATTTTTGCCTGCGGTGCTTTATGAAAAAGAACAGATATGCTGACGGGAGAATATTCTGATTTTATGCCTGAAATCTTCTTAATCTCAGCGCATTAGATAATACTGTAACACTGCTGGCCGCCATGGCTGCCGATGCAATTATGGGGCTGAGCAAAATTCCAAAAAACGGGTAAAGAATGCCGGCGGCGATGGGAATGCCAAGTGTGTTGTAGACAAAAGAACCGAACAGATTTTGCCTGATATTTCTCATGGTTGCTTTGCTGAGTTTTATGGCCGTGGCGACGCTGGTTAATTTTCCTTTGATTAACGTAATGTCGCTCGCTTCCATGGCCACGTCTGTACCGGTTCCGATGGCGATGCCGATGTCTGCCTGCGCCAACGCCGGGGCGTCGTTGATGCCGTCGCCGACCATGCCAACGACTTTGCCTTCCTGTTGCAGTTTTTTCACCTGGAGCGCCTTGTCTTGCGGCAGCACTTCGGCTAAAACCCGGTCAACGCCGACCTGTTTAGCGATGGCCTCGGCCGTATGTTTGTTGTCGCCGGTGATCATGATCACTTCCAGCCCGAGTGATTTCATCTGCCGGATGGCCGTGAGTGAATCTTCTTTAATTGGATCCGCTACGGCTAAAAGGCCGGCCGCTCTGCCATCCACAGCAACAAACATCGGCGTCTTGCCTTCATCGGCCAATATTGCAGATTTCTTTTCAAGGCCGTTCATGTCGATATTATTTTCCTGCATCAGTTTGACATTGCCCAACATAACCCGTTGACCGTCGATGTCGGCTTGCACGCCGTGTCCGGGAATGGCATTAAAATTTTCCGCTTCCGATAATTGAATGCCTCGTTCTTTGGCGCTCTCGACAATCGCCTCTCCCAGCGGATGTTCACTTGCTCGTTCCACGGAAGCCGTGAGTTGCACCAATCTATCCTTCACAATCCCGTTTGCGGGAATAATATCTGTCAGCGACGGTTTCCCTACCGTGATTGTTCCGGTTTTGTCCAGCACTATAGCATTCATTTTTTGCGCTGTTTCCAGTGCCGCGCCGTCTTTGATAAGAATACCGTTTTCCGCGCCCTTGCCGGTTCCCACCATAATCGATGTGGGTGTGGCCAAACCCAGCGCGCATGGGCAAGCGATGATCAGCACGGTGACGAATGTAATGATTGCAAAGGTCAACGACGGCTGCGGGCCAAAGTCGAACCAGACGACAAACGAAAGAATGGCGATAACAATGACCACCGGCACGAAATAACCGGCAATGATATCCGCCAGTCTCTGAATAGGCGCTTTAGACCCCTGCGCCTGCTGCACCATTTTAATGATCTGCGCCAGCGCCGTATGCTCGCCAACCTGGGTCGCTTTAAAATGAAAAGAGCCGGTCTTGTTGATGGTGGCGCCGATCACCTCATCGTCGATATTTTTCTTCGCCGGCAGCGATTCGCCGGTGATCATGGACTCGTCCACAGTGGATGAGCCTTGCACAACTGTACCATCCACGGGAATTTTTTCTCCGGGGCGAACCAGCACTTCATCGCCGACCACAACTTCTTCAATAGGGACATCCGTTTCCTGGCCGTTACGGAACACTCGCGCCGTTTTGGCCTGCAGTCCCATCAGTTTTTTTATGGCCTCCGATGTGCGGCCTTTGGCCCGCGCTTCCAGCAACTTGCCGAGCAGAATCAGGGCAACGATGACCGCCGTAGTGTCGAAATAGACGTTACGCATATTCTCCGGCAGCAGGTGCGGCAAAAACGTAGCAAAACTGGAGTACAAAAATGCCGCCCCGGTCCCAAGGGCGATTAATGTGTTCATATCCGCCGAGCGATGCTTCAGAGCAGCCCAAGCGCCGGTGTAAAATTGCGCGCCGGAATAAACGAGTACGGGCGTCGTCAGCAAAAAAAGAATGAGCCAGCGCGTTTGGTCCCTCATGGTTTGTAAAAATGAAAATAATTCGGGAAACGAGCCTGCCAGGATAACGACTGAAAACGCGGCGGCAAAGATAAACTTGTTGCGCAGTTTCTTAAAATCCCGCTCTCGTTCGATGCGCTCCCTGTCCTCCGGGCTGCCGGATTCGCGCAGAATCGTTTTATAGCCCGTATTCTCAATCGCTTTTGCCAGGGTTTTCGGGTTCGTCATTTCCGCTATATAACTGATTTGTGCTTCTTCAGTGCTCAGGTTGACGGATGCGTCCAAAACACCCGGGGATGATTTCAGGGCCTTCTCAATCGTCCTGACGCACGATGCGCAGGACATGCCTCTGATGCCGATGCTTACCGAAGCGCCGCCAACACGGTAGCCGCTCGACTTGACGGAATCGGTAATCGTTTGCAAATCCGCCTCTTTCGGATTGTAGACAATGGTTGCTTTTTCATTGTTGAAATTCACGTTCGCTTTTTCAACGCCGGGCGTGCCTTTTATCGATTTCTCCACCGTCACCGCACAAGAAGCGCAATCCATGCCGACGATGGGAATATCCAGCCGGACAAAATCCGCGTCGTTGCTCAGGTCGGTGAAGATGGGTGTTTGGCGCACATGCACTTTTGCCGGGCTTTCCGTTGGTGACTCGGCGGCATCGCCCGAAAATGATTCCGGGGCGTTATCAAATTTATCTTTACAGTTGGTCGAGCAGAAATAAATCGTCTCGCCCCGGTATTTGGTTTTTGCGGTAGCCGTTTTGGGTTCAACTTCCATTCCGCAAACAGGGTCTCTCATTTTATCCTCCGATAAACGCCTAGACGTTTATGATAATTTTCTTTCGTTCGTTAAACTCCTGTTGAGTCATTTCGCCGTTTGCATAGCGGCGTTTTAAAATTGTTAATGGGTCAGCTTTATCCTCATTAGGATTGTTTTTGTTTTGTTCCACAAGGTATTTCACCAGGAAATATCCTCCGACAATGGGAATCAGCCACACCAGGATCATTCCACCTCCGAACATCATTTAAATCACCTCCTTTGTTCGTTTTTATCTTTCTTGAAACAATTGCCGTGCCAGAACATTGCAAAGCCATAAAACGGTAATATTGAATGGGTTGCAACATAATTGGCATTCATGGGTGAAAATAGATTGTAGAATATTCAACAATAAAAGTAGAAAATTCTACAAGACTTTTGGAAAGAAATGAATCAAGTCGAGTAGTTAAAATTTCATGCCCGATGAAATTTGCGACGCAGTATATTTTTCGATGATCATTGGCACCAGAAACATGATCAAAAGAGCGGCAAAAGTACTGACGAGGAAGCTCAGCCACAGCGGCAGGTGAGAAATGAGCATGACATGCAGCAGCCGCTCTGCTCCGACAAACAGCGCCGTCAGAACGGCGACAGTTAATAACCACCCCTGGAAGCGGATTTTACTGCCACAACCGGGACATACAAATTTTCCCCAATTCGTCCAGCTTGCCAAAACTGCAAACGGGCCAATTGGTGCTCCACAATCAGGACATTTTCCTCTTCTCATGATGGTTCTCCTTTTGGGTTAACTTGATCCAAACCTCAGAGGTCTTTCAGACCTCTGAGGTTTCAATGCGGTTGACAGCTAATTCGTCGAATCTTTATCTACGACCTCATATCCCGATGAATTCACGGCGTTAACAATCTCTGCCACAGAGGCTTTTGATTTATCAAATTGAACAACGGCCTCTCCTGTCTTATAATTGGATTTGACTTTGATGACACCGCTGACTTTGGACACGGCTTGATTGATTTTGGTTTCGCAGCCGGTACAGGTCATGCCTTTAATCTTTAAATCCACCTGCTGCACATTCGCAGCCGATACAACTGCGGCATTTGCACTGCTTGTTGGGTAAAAAACGGACGAATAGTAAGGAAAGGCCACCAACAACGCGGCCAGCACAGTGACGATGCCGAGAAACATTTTTGTTTGCAGAAACGATTTTTTCTCATCCGTCTCGCAATCACATTCGATCTCTTTTTTGCTTTTCAGTTGCTGATACCAGGCGAATCCGAGCACCAATACTGTTAATCCAATAAAGAATGGTCGAAACGGCTCCAGCCACGACAACGATGAGGCAATGCCGCCCATTCCTGCCACTACGGCCAGCAAAGGCGTAATGCAGCACAGGGAAGCGGCAAAAGCGGCCAAGAGGCCGGCACCGGCCAGTTTTCTCGTCTTTTTGCTTTCATTTACCATAATAATTTTCCTTTATTCCTTGTGTCAATATTTCGCTTGTTTTTAAACTCTTAATATTTTAGTTTATGTTAATCAAAAGGTATCATTGAACAAAGGGTGAACACATGAAATTTGGAATTGTCTTTGAACAAATCAATGACTCGAGCCTGCCGGAGGATTATTATTATGCACATGTTCCTGCGCTTGGTCTGACAACGCATGGCTTGGGCATAGATGGCGCCAAGGCCGCAGCGATGGACTTGATTAAACTGTGGATCGATGAAAAACAATCCAACGGCGAGTCTGTCAAAGAGCCGAAAGAATCCTTGTACTCTGTTATTGAAATAAAAAATGCCTTATAGCGCCAAACAAGTGCTCGCAAAACTCCTGAGAGCAGGTTTTGAGAAAAAGCGCCAATCAGGTTCTCATATTATTCTACGCCACCCTAATGGGAGACAAACGTATGTTGCCATGCATACAAAAGACATACCCACGGGCACGCTTCGGGCGATCCTCAAACAAGCCGATTTGACTTTTGAAGAATTCAAAAATCTCTAATTTTTCTCCTCGATTCAAACCGCGCAACACGACAATTTCGCCACATCCTTATCAAACGTAATCGCCGCCAGCTTGATGCCTTCGGACAATGTTAAATAAGGGTGCAACATCTGCCGCAGTTCCCTGACCGGTATTTTGTATTTGATCGCCAGGGCGACTTCCATCAACATTTCCGATCCCTCGGAAGCCAGAATTCGCGCGCCGACCAAAGTGTCGTCCGCTTTGTTGCGGACGAGTTTGATAAAGCCCTTGGTGTTGCGGGCGGCCAGGGCCCGAGGCACATCGGCAAGCGACAGCACGGAAACATCAAATTCTATTCCCGCCGCTTCAGCCCCGGCTTCGTCCATCCCCACGCCGGCCACTTGCGGATCGGTGAACACCACCCACGGCAACGGCGTTTCGTTCCGGACTTTTTTCGTTTCGGAAAACGTATTCTCGACGGCCAGCGCGCCTTCGTAGGCCGCGCTGTAGACAAACAGGTTTTTGCCAATAACATCGCCGGCAGCAAAAATGTTCAGAGTGTTGGTGCGCAGATAATCGTCCGTTTTCAGAAACCCATTGCCGAATGTTTCAACGCCGACATTTTCCAGGCCCAGATCGTCTGTATTTCCTTTGCGTCCCGTGGCGATGAACAAATGACTGCCGTTGACAGTATCTTCTTTATCGCCGATTTTAATGCGCACGCTCACGGCGCCATTCATTTTGACAGCAAGAACCTTGACGCTGGTTCTGATATCAATGCCTTCTTCCGCCAGATATCCGGTCAACTGATCGGTCACATCCTCCTGCTCGGTCGGCAGAATGCGGGGCGATCTTTGTAACACAGTGACTTGTGAGCCGAGGCGGGCAAACAGTTGCGCGTTTTCCAGCGCAATATAGCGGCCGCCCAAAACAATCAAGTGCTCCGGCAGTTCGTCCAATTCGTAAAGCGTGTCGTTGGTGTAATAGCCGCTGTCCCGCAGACCGGAGATGTCCGGAACAAAGGTCGAAGAACCGGTAGCCAAAAGGATGAATTTTGCCGTTCGCTTCTCTCCATTAACTTGGACCGTGTTTTGATCCAGCAGCTTTGCCCGGCCCTTTAGAACCGTCACATTGGGATCATCGCTGATGACGTCGATATATTTTTTCTGCCGCAACCCTTCAACAAGCTCTCTCTTTTGCCGAATGACCGTTTTGAAATCCAGGCGACCGGCGCCGGTTTCGATGCCGTCAAAATTTGTCTGCCGGGTGTTGTGAAACGCTTCAGCCGTTCGGATCAGCGTTTTGGAAGGCACGCAACCGACGTTGACGCAGGTGCCGCCAATAGGAAGCCCGTCGTTGATCATCAGCACGCTTTTCTCCAGTTCACTCGCTTTAATCGCCGCGGCAAATGCCGCAGAGCCGCCGCCGACAATGATCAGGTCAAAGTTGAATTGTCCGTCTGCGGAATGACTTTGCAGAGATGTCGTTTCCGAGATAACCTTTGCACGATAGCCTGTTTTGGCAACGGCGCTTTCAATATCCGCATTCGATACCTCCGGCAAGGCAACGATTTCAGCGTTTCCCGCCTGCCAACTGTCAATTTTAACATCCTGAATGCCGGCTATATTTTTAATAGCAGTATCAACATGGACTTTGCAACTGTCGCAGGTCATGCCGCTAATTACGGCTTTAATTTTTATTGCTTGTTCCATTTTTTACCATCCTTTTTCTTCATAAAGTGAAACCTTCGGATTCCAGCGCCTCCAGTATTGGACATTCGCCCGTCGGGCCGTCACTGTGACAGGAGGCCGTTAACGTTTGCAAAGCGTTTTTCATTTTTTGCAGATCCGCAATTTTTTTGTCCATTTCCGCCAATTTGAGTTCGGCCCTTTCTCTGACCTGGTCGCAACTGGTTTGCGAATTAACGCGCAGTGAAAGAAGTTCCTGGATTTCGTTGAGCGTAAACCCAAGCGCCTTTGCCTTTTGAATAAAGTGAACCCGCACAACATAATCCGGGGAATACTGCCGGTAGCCGGAATCTTTGCGCTGCGGCTCCGGGATAAGACCACGCCGTTCATAATAACGAAGGGTTTCAATGTTCACGTTGACTTTTTCCGCCAATTGGCTTCTGCTTAACAGGCTCATCTTTTTATCCTCTCAAATAATGTAACAATCTGTACCGTGGTACAGTGTTCCCGAAAATATCAAATATATCATATCTTGATAAATTTATCTCGTTTCAAACCATGTTATATTCAACTCGAAAGGATGGCTGCCTGTTTCAGCCTTTTCGCTTTTATAAAGAATTCCCATTGCACTGATTACACCTGGGGCGCCGTTCAACATAGACAGCAGGCTGTTTAGTTTTTCATTATTTTCAAGAATTAACTTGTCCTTGGAATGAGTGATGGCAAGGATGTAGATATCGTCAGATTTCCTGACCACGCCTTGAACAGTCACTGCTATCTCTGTAGCTGAAAATCCGGCAGCTTTTACAATAGTTTTCAGATTTGCAAATTCAATGGATTGGTCTGGTTTGTTGTCCAGAGTAGCGAGGCCTTTATTGAGGGATATGTGTACCTTTCCCACCCCGTGAAGTTTCTTTAACTTTTTTTCCAGCCCATAGGCGCAAAATGAACAAGCAAGCCCGTTTACTTTTATGCGGACTTTTGTGACCTGGGCGTTTGCAGAATAGAACAACCCCGCTTGCAGAATAAAAATGCTTGCCAAAATGAATATTATTTTTCTCATTGTTAATTCTCCTCTATTTACACATGCACCTCGATTGCCAGCGCATAACGATAATCTGTTTTTCGTTGCGAACCGTTCATTTTCTGCCAAAGCGGTATTTGCAGGCCTCCTTTTATTGCCCAATTTCTCAGGGTAAAGAAAATTCCGGGGGAAAGAAAAAGCCTGTCTCCTCCACTGTTCGCCATAATTTGACCATCGATTTTGTTTTGCTGCAAGGATTCCCAGTTCAGTTCGGCCATGACGACCAGGTCGGGTTTGAGATATTCCGTCAACCAGGG
>JAADGR010000150.1 GCA_013152225.1 Calditrichota bacterium | reverse complement strand
AAAAAGTTGGAGGTCGACCAGATCAATTCCCATCTCATCCAGAACGGGAATGACAAGATTTCTTATGTCCTCGATATCAGCCAAAACATTATCCTCTAAACAATAAAAAAAGTGGGCTTTGAAGGCCCACTTCGCGACAAAATATATAAATAATTAATCTTTAATGCAAGTATTTTCTATACTTTCTGGTAACATATCAGTTATGGGTGAAAAATTTGATCAAGATTTTATAGGGAATCAATATCCGGAATAGTTTAATTTCCTTCAGATACCGGATAATACAGCTTGACCATTTCCGTTTCTTTGAGCGCCTGCCAGGCCAGGCGTTCAATATCACCGATTTTTTCTTCCGCTGCCAAAACCTGCGCTAATTTTGCCTTCGTTTCAGGATTTTTCGGCACAAGATAACTGCAGCTATCTTCACATGGTTCGATGGATGTATCAAAAGTACCTAATTCTCTTGCCTGCTCGATGATGGATTCTTTGTCCAAACCAACAAGCGGGCGGAGAATGGGAATTGTAACCGCCTGAGAAATGGCTGCGATATTTTCCAGGGTCTGCGAGGCCACCTGGCCGACACTATCACCGGTCACCAGGGCCTTTGCCTTTTCCTTTTCTGCTACTTTTGCTGCAAGACGAACCATCATTCGTCGATAGAGAATCAGCCGCAATTTTGCAGGTGCATTCGGAATAATGGCCTGTTGAATTTGAGCCAGAGGGATGAGGTAAATATGAGAATTGTATTGGTACTTTGTTAACATTTTTGCCAGTGAAATCGCATTATAATATGAAGTTTTTTCTGTAAAGGGAAAACTGTGAAAATGCACAAATATAACCTTACATCCGCGAGTCATCATTCGGTAAGAGGCGACCGGAGAATCGATGCCTGCGGATAATAAACTCACAACTTTGCCGCTGCTTCCCACAGGCAAACCACGGATTCCCTGATGGCGCCCGAAATAAAAATACACTTTATTGTTAAATATCTCAATATGACACGTCAGTTCGGGATTTTTCAAATCGACTTTTTTCTTCAATCCCTCAACAACCCGTGCGCCAACAATTTCATTTATTTGCGTGGAATTGAGATAAAAACTTTTGTCCGCCCTTCTTGCTTTGATGCGAAAAGAATCGAATGAATAGTTTTTAATGCCTTCATAAACCTGCTCTTTCAAAACTTCAACATCCTGATCGCCCCGATAAGCCACGCTGAAATACGCGATCCCGATGACGGATTTGATCCGCTCAACAACTGTTTCGAGCGGCACATCGTCGGGCAAATCCAAAAGAAACCGGCCAAAATCAAAATGCGGCTGCACGCCCGGAAAATCTTTCAGAGCATGAAGAAGGTTTAGCTTTAACATCCTCTCAAAAAAACCCCGGTTCCCCCCCTTTAAGCTGATTTCACTATAGTGTATAATTATGGATTTTTTTATTTCACTTTTCAAAGCTTTTTTTCCTTTAAAAACTCTATATGCCAGCTAACATGTATAACGGAATGAAGAAGTAATGAATCTCATCAATTTCACGATGTCCAAAATTATTAAACTAATTATAATTTTAACAGAGATATTATTAAGCAAATATAATTAATATTGGGCATAGTATCAAGATTATTTTGGGTGAAATTGTTACCTAAATAATCCGTCGTTCTCTTTATACAAGCTGTTCCGCAACAAGCTGCGCAATATCTTTTACCTGAAGACTTGCTTCAATTCCTTTTTCTTTCACGCCGTCATCGAGCATCGTCAAGCAAAAAGGACATGCGACACCAATGGTCTCTGCACCGACTTGTTCAGCTTCTTCCACACGAAGATGATTTATGCGCGTGCCGATAGACTCTTCCATAAACATTCTTGCACCGCCGCCACCGCAGCAAAAACTTTTGTTTTTGGAATGAACCATCTCGGCAAGATTACCATTACTCATTGCTTTCATGATTTTGCGGGGAGCCTCATAAATATCATTGTAGCGCCCTAAATAGCACGAATCGTGAAAAGTCATTTTGCCATCGCCATTTGGGGATAGCTTGATTTTACCCTGATCGAGAAGCCCGGCGATAAGTTCTGTGTGGTGGACAACCTCGAATTCCCCCTCAAATTGCGAGTATTCGTTTTTAATCACCTGATAGCAGTGCGGACAGGAAGTGAGAATCTTTTTAAATTTGTGTTGCTTAAATGTCGCGACATTTTCTTCAGCCATCATTTGAAATAAATACTCGTTGCCGGCACGTCGGGCCGGGTCACCGCAGCATTTTTCTTCGGTTCCCAAAATTGCATAATCAACGCCGGCCGCGTTTAATATTTTTGCCATGGCATGGGAAATGTTCTTTCCGCGGTCATCAAAAGAGCCGGAACAGCCGACAAACCATAAATACTCAGCTTCTCCCTTTTCTGTCATGATCGGAACATCAAGGCCTTCCGTCCAGGTGGCTCTCTCGCTCATGCCGAGATTCCATGGATTTGAATTTGTTTCCAAACCGCGAAACGCCGGTTCCAGTTCTTGTGGAAATTTATTCTCCATCATCATTTGTCCGCGACGGAGTTCGATAATAGTCTGAATGTGTTCGTTCTTCACCGGGCAGGTTTCCATACAAGCGCCACAGGTTGTGCACGCCCAAATCTCGTCGGGCGTCTGCCATTTATCCATGACCGGTTCGCTCACATCCTGGCCGGAAATGAGATGATCAGCCTCATGTAAAATATGTTTGCGCATGCTCATCATCACAACCTTGGGAGAGAGCGGTTTATCGCTCGCATAAGCAGGGCACACATCCTGGCAGCGACCACAATCCACACAGGAGAAAAAATCCATAATATTTTTCCACTGGAACTGATTGACGTTCGTTACCCCGAATTCTTCAGTGTTTTCAAAATCAATTTTTTGCAGAGTGCCATCAGGCTCGCGCGTACGGAAAAAGATATTGATGGGACCGGCAATGAGGTGCAAATGTTTCGAATGTGGAATGAGAACCAAAAATCCCAGCACCATTAAAATATGCGCCCACCAGAAAACAGCATTCCAGATTTGCAGCGAAGGAATAGACATTCCTGTCAGCAAGGTGCTTGCCGCATGAGAAAAAGGCATCCAGGCGGCAAAGGATTTTCCTGTCAGGATCATATCGGCACCCTGGTTGAGCAGATAGGTTACCATCAAACCGAAAATAAACCCAAGGACGATGGCACTTTGTGGAGACCTGGAGAACGGCCACGGTTTTGTGATCGGCTCCGGCTTAAAAATGTACCTTCTGACAAACAGAAAAACAGCACCAATGCTCGTCAAAATAGCAATAATATCAACGCCCAGGAACCAAAGGTTATTGAACAAACCGTGTCCCCAGAGGGAAAATTCAGGTGCAAATGCACGGGTGACATGATTGATCGTCGCAACAGCGAAAAAGATAAAACCGTAAAAAATAAACGCGTGCATGATACCAACCAGTGGGCGGTCTTTTATCGAGCAAATCTGCGCGCCAACTCGCCCCACAGCGTACCCCAAACGCTCGACGGGACGATCCCAGCGTTGTGGTCCTTTTGCGCCCAATTTAACCAGACGATATCGCAAACGGATTTCTTTTGCAAAAAATAACACTGCTCCGAGAATACAGAGAATTAAAACAATCTGTCCAACCAGGTTCATTTTCCAACTCTCCCTTTGCTAATCAAAATATTAAGCCCTTAGTAATGACTTTCATTCTCTGAATTTTTTAACTTCTGCCGTCATCACCGGTACAACCTCAAAAAGGTCACCGATAATGCTGTAATCGGCTTTTTTCATAATCGGCGCATTTTCATCTTTGTTGATGGCAACGATGCATTTTGAACCAGACATCCCTGCCCAATGTTGAATAGCCCCAGACGCTCCGCACAAAATATAAAGATTAGGCGAAACAACTTTGCCGGTTTGCCCGACCTGGTCCTCGTGGGGGCGCCATCCGGCATCGACGGCTGCGCGCGTTGCGCCAACAGCGGCATCAAGCGAATGTGCCAATTCTTCTATGATATCAAAATGTTCCGGTCCGCGTACACCGCGACCGCCGGTTACGATGATTTCCGCTTCGCTCACATCCAGTTTATCGCCGCCGCTTCTTCTCACCTCGATGACGCTGATTTTCGATGCCAAATCCGGCAAACTTATTTTCTCTGCAGATACATTTTGCCCTTCACGGCTTTTCACCGCTTCAAAAACATTGGGACGCAATGAAGCGATTTGCGGATTTCCTTCGATCACGATATGGGCGAAAACTTTACCGGCATAAAGAGGCCGGTCCACGTTCAGCTTTCCATCGTTCAGGCCAATTCCAATACAGTCTGATGCCATGCTCGAGTCCATTGCAGCAGCAATGCGCGGAGCAAGGTCTTTTCCGGTTGTTGTTGCAGAGAAAAGTAAAATCTCAGCTTTTGTATCGCGCGCAGCAGCGACAAAAACGTTTTTATATGTTTCGGGGTTATAATTTTCCAATTTTTCATCATCAGCAAGCAGGATTCTGTCGGCGCCATACTCCCCAAGTACGCCGGTTTTATCTTCTATGCCGGAACCGATCGCCACAGCTACGACATCCGCGCCCGATTCATCCGCCAGTTTTCTGGCCTGTGATACAACTTCAAATCCTGCCTTTTTAAATACACCATCCTGTTGTTCGGCAAACACTAGTATTGTGGACATTTATTTAAACCTCCATTTTTTTCTATATGACCTTTGCTTCTTCGCGTAATAATCGTATTAATTCAGGAACTGCCTCTGTACCTTCGCCAACGATTTTTCCCTCGCTGCGAGATTGCGGATAACTAAGCGAAGAAACAGCAAGTTTTGCATCATCCAATTCAACGGCTTCTTCGGAAATCTGTTTTTTCTTTGCCATCATAACACCACGAATGGATGGAAAGCGCGGTTCGTTCAGGCCTTTTTGGCAGGTGATGATGCAGGGCATCGTCGTTTGCAGAACTTCAACACCGCCTTCAATTTCCCGCTCCGCTTTGACACTGCTCCCATTAACTTCCAGCTTGGTTACAACAGTGATACAGGGGATGTTTAATAATTCCGAAAGCATGGGCCCAACTTGCATACTACCATCATCGATGGCTTCTTTGCCGAGTAAAATCATTTCAGCGCCTGTCTCTTTGATTTTAGCGGCAAGACTTTTCGCCGCAGAGAGCGCGTCACTCGAATTAGCAGAAGTTTTGAGTAAAACAACATCATCAACACCCATGGCAACTGCCGTGCGCAAAGCATCCTTTGCCCGATCCGGGCCCAGGGTAATCGCAATGACTGATTCCGCACCTTGCGATTCTTTCAGCTTTAATGCTTCTTCAATGGCATACTCGTCATAGGGATTCACTATAAATTTGATGGCTGATTCATCAATAGATTTCTGGTCGGAAGCAATTTTTATATTCGCTTCGGTATCCGGCACTTGTTTCAAACATACAGCGATCTTCACAATAGACTTCCTCCTTAGATGTGAACATAAAAAAACCGGCCATTTTTTTAAAGCCGGTCACAGCTCGCAAAATATATAAATCTACAGAAATAAAGTCAAATATAATTTGAACTTTATTCAAACAAAAAGCAAATATTCAGCGATTTGAAATACCGTTTAACATGATTGCAGCGATTTGTTCGCCTGACTTTTCAAGATCATATTTTTTAGATTTTGACAATGTCCAGTTTAAGCAAATTTGATCAATCGCGCCAAACAGCATCTGTTTAAAAATCGACGGGTGGATATCCGAACGAAACTCTCCGTTCTTCTGCCCTTCTGCAACGATCCGGGCAATAATATCCAGATACTCTTTGAACTTTGTGCCGGAATAGGTATGGATAAATTTGCTGCTTTGACGAAGTTCAACTTCCAAAAGTTGCGCCATGTCCGGACTTTCCTGCACCATGTGCAGATGGTTCGTTATAAAAGCGACAATTTTATCAAAAGCTGTTTTTTGCTCTGAAACGGCCTTTTCTGAAGCTTCAATAATCGGAACCATTTCTTCTTCAAAAATTGAAATGAGAAGATCATCCTTATTCTCAAAGTATAAATAAGTGGTACCGGTCGCAACATTGGCCATCCTGGCGATTTCTTCCACCTTGGCTTTGAAAAAGCCATCTCGCGCAAAGACTTTAACAGCAGCTTTTAAGAGTCGCGTTCTTTTATTCGCATCCATCGACTTGATTCCTTGCAAAGCTTTTTAATAGCGAAACGATTCATTATTTCCCCGGTTTCCTGAAAAATCGTTCCAAATTTAAAAACAATTCGTTTAAATGCAAGCCATTTTAAATTTGATTTTATTATTGACAATCGTATTATTTTTACTTAAACTTGCACTTGTTGAAACTCATTCAGACGACATTAAAAAGAAACACTCATAAATCGTAAATTCGTATTCATTCTTTCACAGGAGGAGAGATGAGAAGAGCATTTGGCATTTATTGGATGGTTACAATTGTTTTTGTTTTGGCCGCATCACATCTTTTTGCTGCCGGTGTTGATTTAACAGGTATCGGTGCCCGTGCACAAGCTCTGGGTGGAAACTATCGTGCAGTGGCAAACGACTGGAGTGCCATGTACTGGAATCCCGCAGGTATGGTTTTTACAAAAGGACTCACCGCAGGATTTAGCCTGGAATTTTTAAATCCGGTTGTAGGATATACTGCCGCAAAAAGTTTGGCAGGACAACAATTCAGTGCGACGTCTGCCGGAGAAGTAAAAAACGAGCCGAAAACTTTTCTTGTCCCGGCCGGCGGCATCTATTACAGTACCGGCCAGTTTGCCTTTGGTGTGGGTGTCTGGGCTCCTTTCGGTTTGGGTGCAAAATGGAATTTGCTGAATACGCAAAAATACAATGCCTCTTATCCTGAATACGAGTTTGAAGATAATCTTCAGATTATCGACATTCATCCAACAGTTGCGTTGAAAATTGGAGATAAATTCTCCATAGGCGCAGGAGCAAGCATTGTTCTTACAAACATTATGATTCGCAAACCCAATTTCACCCCCAACCCTTACATTTACAATACAGATCTGACGTCTAACCCGCTTATGCAGAATTTTTTACGATCAACTCTTCCTGCGGATGCACAGACATCCCCGTATGATCATTTATTGACAGATACAAAGCTGGAAGGAAGTGGTACAAGTTATGGGGCCAACTTTGGCATCATGTTCAAGCCGACCGAAACATTCAGTATCGGGCTGGAAGCAAAAGTGTACGGCGATGCTCCGCTAACCGGAACTATTAATGCAACAACTTATTTTGCAAATTATCCTGAAGCCAATACAGCCATCCAACCGGTAAGCAAACTGGTTTTTAAAGGCATGTTGAAGAGGGGAGAAATTTCAGAAGATGAATTCGCAGTGCTCACCAATTATTATTCGGGCGGCACCAATGTACTTGCCAGCGACCTTAAACTGAAAACCGATCTTCCATTTCCGAAAAGAATCGGGATCGGCTTTGCTTTTTCCGGCATTCAGAATTTACTTATTTCGGCTGATGTCGCATGGACGGAGTGGTCTGCGTGGGGCGTTATCGATCTTGATGATGAAAACGGCAATAAAATCAGCGAATTGGTAGAAAACTGGAAAGATGGAATCAGAGCAGGTCTTGGTCTTGAATACAGCCTCTCATCTATGAAAGTTCGCGGGGCATTTTATACTGAGCCGAGAGCGGCCATCCCGGCGACGATGACACCCACTATACCTGATGCAGGAAGACGTGACGTCTTAACTATAGGAGTGGAGATCCCAATGGGACCGTTGGCTTTCCATGCCAGTTATGAAAAAATGTTCATCGGCAGTCTGACTGTCGACCAGTGGGTTCTCACACCCGATCAAACAGGGTACGAAAACATGGCCGGCGCATACACCATGAGCGTTAACAATTTCATGCTTGGATTCGATTATCAATTTTAATTTAATTTTTTGGCCTTGCTTAAATGCGGAATGAATTTTTCATCAGGCATGTTGTTTTACGGTTATGAGTGAGGTTTGCATGAAACCTGGAAAAGCCTCGTTCAATTTTGGGACGAGGCTTTTTTCGTAAGCCACAGGATTGCAAAGGATAATTTTAATGAAAAGGTTTTTCTTCCCTGTCATCTTTTTAGCTCTCTTTTCCTTCTCATGCAAGATCGACACCGGGCTTGAGCCGACACACAGCGGCTTTCGCGGTACTGTTCATTTTATTAATGATTGGCCGGAACAAACGGATCAGGTCATTGTTGTGGCGGCAACAAAATTCCCTCCCACAACAATTACCGACATTATTCTCGGAGATCCGCTGCCACTCGGCGTCGACTCGGCAACTTACAGTATTTATAATCCGCCGGCAGAGTTTGCCGCTGTTGGCGTTGTATGGAAAGAAAAAGGTCAGCCATGGGACGTAACAAATATTATTGGCATTTATTTTCCAACGGACAATAAATTTTCTCCGGGAATTGTGACAATAAAGGATCGGAATACCATCGTGGACTCTATCGACATCGTTGCAGATTTATCAAAAGCACGGTTGAAAGTAGAGAGTACGATTGAGGGAAAATTGCATGTCAACGGCCAGTGGCCGGACGATGCAACGTCTGTACTCGTCATTGCTTCCGAGTCCTTCCCTCCTTCCGGTCTTTTGGACGTTACATTTGGCCAGCCCATCCCGGCACATTTTGACTCTACCCAAAGTTATACTCTCAGTGTCCAACCGGGTAAATATAAACTCATCGGCTGCCTCGTTCTCCAGTCTAATATTCCGTTGGGTCTTGAAAGCCTTAAAGGGATTTATTTTAAAAGACCGACAGACTTTTTCCCCGGTGCTGTAACCGTTCCTACGGACACTTCAAAAATAAAAAACATCGATATCACCATAAACTTTTGAACAGACATGATAAAAAAAGCTCGTATTTTTTTAAATAGAATTCTCTTCACTTCGTTCCTGCTGCTCTTTTCATTGAGCGGTAATGCGTTCAGCCGGCACAAGGGAACCATAAACGGTTCTGTTGCCGATAAAGCGACAGGGGAAGCACTTCCGGGCGTTAATATCTTAATCGCCGGAACCGTACTCGGAACGACGACCGACATGAACGGCAAATTCTCTATCCGTCGTCTTCCGCCGGGAAGCTACACATTAAAGGTAAGTATGATCGGTTACGAAATGGCCGAGCGAAAAAATGTTGTTGTCCTTCCGGATAAAACGACAACATTGCATTTCGATCTCGTCGAATCCGTTATCGAAACACAGGAAATATTGGTTACTGCAAACAAAAGAAGACAAAGCATTCAGGATACTCCCA
>JAADGR010000365.1 GCA_013152225.1 Calditrichota bacterium | reverse complement strand
GGCGCTTAACGCAGATTGCGACGGACAGGCGGGATTGCAGGAACTGGCCGGCTGTGCGACGATGCTTTTTTACATGTCCGATGAAGCGCAGTAAGGACGCAATTCTTTTCTGGAAAAGAGAAAGCCGGATTTTGGAAAATTCCCGAGACAGCCGTGAGGAGAACAGACCGAAGGCCTTAAATCGCCAAAAAGAATAAAAAATTTGCTGTTTCAATAAAAACGAAAATTGTCAAGTGTTGTCAAGAATTGTCAGGAGCTTAAAATGTCAGGATCCAAATTGAAAGTCTGGATTTTAGCGAGTCGGCCCAAAACGCTGTGGGCGGCGGTCTCGCCTGTTATTATTGGCACGGCAATGGCTTTTGGCGAGCAAGGCGCATTGGCTATCCGCATTTCTGGCCGCATTCGCCGCAGTGATGATCCAGATCGGCGCAAATTTTTCCAATGATTACTTTGATTATATAAAAGGCGCGGACGAGGGCGAACGGCTCGGGCCGACCCGCGCGACCCAGGCCGGATTGGTTCGTCCGCAGGAAATGAAATGGGCTTTCATCCTGGCATATTCCCTGGCTGCCGTCGCAGGAATCTATCTCCTTTTCCGCGGGGGATGGCCGATTCTGATAATCGGTATTTTTTCCATTCTTGCCGGTATCTTTTACACCGCAGGCCCTTTTCCATTGGGCTATATCGGGCTGGGAGATATTTTCGTTTTGATTTTTTTCGGCCTCCTTGCAGTTGGGGGAACATATTATGTCCAGGCATTAGCAATAAACCGGCTGGTGATCATTGCCGGCATCGCACCCGGCCTTTTTTCCATGGCCATTCTGACGGTCAACAATTTGCGCGACATAAACAACGACCGGAAAGCAGGAAAGAAAACGCTGGCAGTACGTTGGGGCAAGAATTTTGCACGAGCGGAATATCTGTTTAGCATGCTCCTCGCATGCCTCGTTCCGGTTATACTTTATTTTCTGACAACACGGCACATTTACGCACTGGCTTCTTCCATTGTCTTTTTCTTTGCCCTGCCTTTAATCAAAATAATTTATCGGAATGAACCCGGATCGATTTTCAACCAGGTACTGGCGCAGACCGGAAAACTATTATTTTTCTACAGCCTCATATTTTCTCTTGGCTGGATTTTATGAAACTGACCGACCTGAAAATTTATAAATTCGAACTCCCCCTCACCAGGCTCCTGCAGCTAAAAAACATCACTCTGACAAAACGCTCCGGATTGATGATTCGCTTAACGGACGATGAAGGAAATTCCGGATACGGTGAAATCTCTCCTTTTCCGGGGCTGCACAAAGAAAATGTGCACGACGCTCTTTTGTGGCTGCAAAAGAACAGGCAGCATATTTTACAGATACAGTTCCCCCGCGAATGCCGGAAATTAAGCGGCGTATTTGAAGAATTGCTGGCTCCACTATCACCGCCGCCTTCCGTTTGTTTCGGAACAGAGATGGCCGTTTTAAATCTTTTTTCGGCCGAAGAAAATACATCGTTGTCCCGTCTCCTCAGTCATTCTCCGCAGGAAACAGTCTACATCAACGGGCTGCTTGCCGGAACTGAAAAAGAAATTCTAACAGCGGCGAAAACACTTGTGGATGAAGGCTATCAAACGGTCAAACTCAAAGTCGGTGCAAAAGATATGGGGCGGGAAATTCAAATTGTGAAAAAGGTGCGCGATATAATCGGCGACAAAACAGCGCTTCGTCTCGACGCCAATCGCGCATGGACTTGCGCAGAAGCCGTTCAATTTGGCAAATCCATAACCGATCAAAAAATTGAATACATTGAAGAACCGCTAAAAGATTTTGGCAAGGTGAGAGAATTTTTCCGGGAAACAAAAATTCCGGTTGCAATGGACGAAACGCTCCTTCAGTTTGATTTTGAAAACAAAAAGATTCCCACTGGGGTAAAATCGTTTATCATTAAACCCGGTGTTCTCGGCGGAATAGAAAAATCTGTTCGACTCGTAGAGAGAGCTAAAAATCTCGGATTGATGCCGGTTCTCAGTTCCGCTTTTTGTTCGGGGGCAGGACTTGCTGTTTTGGTTCAACTGGCCGCTGCTTTCATTCCCGGCAAAATCGCAATGGGACTCGACACTTGGAAATGGTTAAAAAATGACGTCCTCATAAAGCCGTTCGCGGCCAGTCATGGAAAAATCAAGGTAGAAGATATTTCCCGCCAAAGCTTTCGGATTAATCGAAATGTGCTTCAAACCCTTTGAGTTGATCAGGAAACTTTTTTCATCCGCATCGCATCCAAAACAATGGCTTTGTTCCCGTTCCAATAATCAACTGCCGACCAAAGCGTAACAAGTGCTGCGAGAAAAATAATGATCGCAGTCAGTTGAACATGGAATACCGTCAAGGGATCGGTGTAAACATTTGTTTTCTGTAACAGCAAGAGAATAAGCACAAGCGAGATACCCAAAGCTTGCACCCACGCCTTTGTTTTGCCGCTCTTTCGAGCTGCAATAACAACACCCTCTTTAATAGAAAAAACCCGAATGACTGAAACCAAAACATCACGATAAAAAAAGATGGCGATAACCCACAGCGGCGCAAGGTCGGCGCTCAGGAAGCTGAGAAATATTGTGAACCTTGCAATACTGTCCGCATAGGGATCCATCAATTTACCAAAGTCTGTGATCTGGCCGTATTTTCTGGCGATACGGCCGTCCAATAAATCTGTTATTTCCAGGATCGTGAATAATCCTATGCAAACAAGCAGCGACCAAAAATTGTTGATCATAAAGAAAACGATAAAAAGAGGAGAGAGACCAATCCGGATGAGTGTCAGAATATTAGGTGCTTTCATTTCTAAAATTCTCTTTCTAAAAAAATGTCTTTAAGAATGAATTAGTCAGAGAAGATAAAAAAAAATAAAACAAGCTACAAGAAATTTTAAATTTTGTAAAATTATCATTGCTGTTCATTTTTATTCCACCGAGTGGCAAATTGATTACTCGATACTATACACCGCATTTACGAGAATTCAATTGACATTTAACCAATGAATCACTAAATTTCGTTCTTGTAAAAGCTAATTTTGTTGTATTAGTAATTGACAGCCCCACATTGACTGTGCTGTCTTTTTTTTTGATATAAAACAAATCCAATTTGTTACGATGTTTATCGGAGGAAGAATTTTTGCGGCTTATAAATTATTTACGCGACAGTTTAATATTTCTTGATATAGAAGCAAAAGATAAAGAGGACGCAATTGCCAAGATTGTAAATTTGATGTATGAAAGCAAATCGATTTCCGATCCCAAGAAATTTTTAAATGAAGTCAATCAGCGGGAAAGTTTGGGTAGCACAGGCATAGGAAAAGGCATTGCCTTGCCGCATGCCCGTACTCAAAATGTCAAAGAAATCGTTATCGCAGTGACGCGCCTGAAGGAAGGGATTGAATTCAACGCAGAAGACGGACAACCGGTTCAACTCATTTTTTTGTTGGGGACACCGCTCAAAGCTGTGGGGGAATATCTCAAAGTGCTGGCGCGGCTTTCCAAATTACTACGCGATGATAAAGTTCATAAAAGTCTTCTCAAAGCGAGCTCTCCTGTTGAAGTTCGCAAGATTCTCGAGGATGCTGAAAACTAAAATTTCGGGTACTTTACCCATTTCATTTTCCTCTTGATAAAACCCATGTCAAATTTACAAAAAATCACACAGCTTTTCAATCGAATTGCCATACGCCCTACGGGCCGTCTTTTTGTGACGAGCATGATGGTAGGTGTCGTTTCAGGCCTCGGAGCCATTCTTTTTTTCACACTCCTGAATTGGCTGACCCACTTTTCATTACATCAATTGTGCAATTTTTTTCCACCGGAACCAAGTGGTGAATTAAGCGGCTATGAACCATTGGGCGGGCCCATTCGTTGGTGGGCATTGGCACTCGTTCCCATGGTTGGCGGTCTTATTTCGGGAATCATCGTTTTTACGTGGGCGCCGGAAACAGAAGGGCACGGCACGGATGCCGTTATCGAAGCTTTCCATTACAAAAAAGGATTTATTCGCAAACGCGTTCCATTCATAAAAACCATATCTTCCATTATTACCATTGGCACGGGCGGCAGTGCCGGACGGGAGGGTCCGATTGCCCAGATCGGTGCAGGGTTCGGCTCCTATCTCGCCGGTCTGCTTCACCTTTCCGATGAAGAACGGCGCATCCTTGTCATCGCCGGAACTGCCGGCGGCATTGGTGCAATTTTCCGATCACCACTCGGCGGTGCTTTGTTCGCCGTCGAAGTACTCTACAAACGTGATTTTGAAGCAAAGGCGCTCATCCCCGCACTCGTATCTTCAATTGTCGCCTATTCCATTTTTGCCTCCAAATTTGGCTGGGGACTGCTTTTTAAAATACCGAATCTCATTTTTCATAATCCCATTGAACTTTTATTTTATGCGCTTCTGGGATTGATATGCGCCCTGGTAGGCGTGTTTTACATTAAAGTATTTTACGGCTTGCGTGACAATTTCTTTCATCGCATCCCGGTCAAACCGCATTTCAGACCGGCCATCGGCGGCCTGCTCATCGGTATCGTCGGCATTTTTGCGCCCCAGATTTTAGCTTCCGGCTATGGCTATTTACAAGACGCCATGAACGGCAACCTAACCATTCAATTCATGCTGATTGCCGCCCTTTTGAAAATTTTTGCAACGTCGTTTACAATCAGTTCCGGAGGTTCCGGCGGCGTTTTCGCGCCATCTCTGTTTATTGGTGGTATGCTCGGAGGCGCCTTTGGCCAGATAGTGGAAAACATCCTGCCAAATGTCATCAATAATCCTTCGGCATTTGTCCTCGTCGGCATGGGAGCATTTTTTGCCGGTGCTGCCAAAGTACCCATCTCCTCGATGATCATGGTCAGCGAAATGACCGGCGGCTACCACCTTCTCGTTCCTATGATGCTCAGTTCATCTACCGCTTTTATTGCAAATTCGCGCATAACAATTTATGAGCAACAAGTGCCGACAATGGCCGACTCTCCGGCAAATCTTGGAGATTTCACCATAGATGTCCTGGACAAGCTGAATGTCGAACAAGCTTACAAACCGACTGATTCAGTCCCACGGGTCAAAGAAAATATGACGCTAATGGAATTTCAGCAACTTGTTGCCGAAAGGGAAGAAAATTATTTCCCGGTAGTTAATGATAAAGATGAAATTGTGGGGATCATTTCTTTGAAAAACGTCCGTTCCGTGCTGTTTGAAGATGAAATGAGCAAGTTTTTAATCGCCCGCGATTTTATGACAAATCCCGAGACGGTCACTCCTGCTGAAAGTTTGCGCAGCGCGCTTAAAAAATTCGTCGAATCCGATTACGGACAAATCCCTGTCGTCGATATGCGCGACGAAAATCGTATTATTGGCATACTAAGCCATGAAGATGTCATTCACACTTATAACCGGGAAATCAAACTGAGAAAGTCCTTCTAGAAAAATCCTCCGCGACCGGCGCAGAAATCAACAGAACAAATTATTAATCGGCAACAGCATCAGGCCAGCCAGATTCAGTCGGCAACCTGGGGTTGGGGTACACGCTGCAAAGTGTTTTCCGTTCTGCAGGTATTCTCATCTTCCATTTTCGGCTTTTCCTTTAGACTTTTAAAACTCATTCCTTCTGCGGATAGTAAAATTAATCCAAGCACTAAAATCGGCAGAAAACTAATGCCGTGCACCACAAATGCAAATGACAATGCCGGACTTTTGGGAACATGGAAAAGACCGAGTGAAAGGACGCAGAGATAATGATACGTTCCAACATAGCCGGGAGAGGAAGGAACGAGAATACTGATCGTGGTAATAACTAAAAGAACCAAAGAAGCCGTCCAGGGGAGAGCATATAAATTATCAAAATTAAACGCATAGATTGAAATCTGGAAAATCACTCCATAACAAACCCAAATCAGAATCGACAAAACCACAACAATCAAATAATGTTTCCAATTTTTCAGAGGCACGATGCCATCCAGAAAAGAGTGCAGCAAGCGGGTAATCTTGGCACGTAATTTTTCCGGCAGGGGTTTGGTAACCAGTTCCGTAATTCTTAAACTTTGTTCACGATGTTTTTTCATAACAACAAGCAGGATTAATAATCCTCCAATCGCCACAAAGCTGATGTAACCGCTTTCCCGTACCCAATCTGGAAATGATGGAAAAACAACCATTGTCAATGCCAGCAGCGCCAGCAGCGTAAAAACATCAATAATTCTTTCAATAACAATTGTGCCAAATACGGCGCTAGCGGGAACCTGACGTTTTTTCCTCACCATAAAAGCTCGCAAAAATTCTCCCAAATGGGCGGGCAGAAAGATGTTGGCCATGTAGCCGATCATCAGGGATGAAAACAATACACCTATTTCAACTTTTTTTACCGGAAATAAAAGATAGCGCCATCTGATCGTTCTCATCAAATGACTTGTGAACAGAATGATCAGCGCAGGGATGAACCACCAATAATCCGCTGATTTGAAAGCACCCCACGTTTGCACAAAGTCAACCTGGCGAAACGCCAAAAACATAAAAAACATACTGATAAGAATCCCCATCCACACCTTCCAATTTCCAGCAACTTTTTTCATAAAAAACCCTTGTCAAATAATTTTACAGAACAGTCATTTTAGTTTAAATTACGTCTGTAGACGGCAAATGCGGAATGATAATTTATCACTTGGCACACATTAAAAATTCTTGTCTTTCCGTGTTTTGCTGCTATTTAAAAAGGTAAAGACAGGCGACGCGCCAGACCAACCGGAAAAAAACGAATCATCATTCCGGCAACCGCTTTATTGTCCTCACGAATATTGATAAAAAACCCGGGCGAGACCGCACCAATCCTCACCAGACCGGGATAAATATTAACACGAACTTTGTACCCTTTTGTTCCCGCCAGAATAACCGACGCCAAAAGCGAATTATTAATATCATAAAAAAAGCCCAGCGTCCACACGAGGTTGGTGGTCAACACACGGGAAGCGCCGCCTGTTTCGGCGTCGACCAATTCGTCGGCCACAAGTCCGGCTGCCGCGGAAAAGCTTTTGCCGTCCTGTCTTTTGTAGGAAATTCCCCCGGCGCCATGAACGCCAAAATGATACATGAAATACCATTTTGTTGACCCGGGAATTTTGTACTTGATGACAAAATTTTGTCCCACGTTCTCAATGGTTCCCAATTGCGGATCATAAGCCGGCATGAAAGACCAGTCACGCAGATTTAAGGTCTCGCCGAAAAAACGGGCAGCTCCATCAAAACTGAACAGCAAAGCACCGAACGTGTTGAAAATGTACATATCCGAAATGGGGTCAACATTGATGCCCTTGTAACGATTGTTTTCCACAATTTCGTTCAGAAAATGATAGACAAGCCATGAACCATAGGCCATGACTCTTGGATGTGAAACACGATGCCAACGATACCATTCATCAAACATCCTCAACGTTGCTCCGCCGCCAACAAGATGGAGGGTGTAATTGGGAAAGTATTGCGCTTTTCTTCTTTTCAAACTCGTGGGCAGAATTTCACTTTTAATAAAGTTGCCCCAGCCATAGCCGGAAATCGCAGAAAAAGGGTGGGATAAATTATAGGTTACATTGTCCAGCCCGTTGTGAAAATCGATATCCCCGATTTTGTTGGAGCGATTGCTAATCTGCAAAATGCCCAAACCGCCGTTCACAATGGTGGTCACGGGATTAAAAACGCCCTCGGAGCCGAAAGATTGATGATGGTAGAAAAAATATTTTTCATTCTTCGCCTGGGGAAAAGCAAGGGATGAAAAACTAAGCGAGATGAAAAGAAAGATGCGTAGGTATAGAGTATTCATATTTTGGTACTGCTAAAATCAAAGACAAAATGATTACGGACAAAATAATATTTTTACATTGCTGCAAAAAAAGGTTCTGTAGCTTATAAAGCAACTGCAATTATCCCTGCAAATTTGCACATTATTTACAAAATTGCAGGGATAATTAAAAAGAATTGTGTAAAAATCCGATTTCGGTAATAGTTTTGCTCTTCTGTGATCACATCGGAATGGTTACATCATCCCCCAAGCTCTTTAAAAAATAAAAGGCCATCAAAAAAATGATGGCCTTGTTAATTGTGCTGGGGTGCAGGGATTCGAACCCCGATACCATGATCCAGAGTCATGTGTCCTGCCGTTGGACGACACCCCAGTCTCTATTCTTTCAAACCCGGAATAATTTCCGCACCTTTTTTTAAACGACGAATGACGGTCTCTTTGCCCAAAACCTGCAAAATCTCAAAAAGCCCGGGCCCGACGCCAACGCCGGTAACGGCCAGGCGAACAGGGTGAATGATCCTGCCGCCGCCGACCTCGTTTTTCTCGGCAACTTGTCGCAGCGTTGCCTCGATATTTTCCGTTGTAAACGCATTTAATTTAGAAATCTCGTCACAAAATTCAAGAACTAATTTTTGCGAATCGTCTTTCCAGCGTTTTCTGACAACTTTGGGTTCGTAGTCGTCCGGATCCTCGAAAAAATATTTTCCGATCCTGATAAAATCGCCGGTAAAATGCAGTCTTGTCTGTAACAGTTCAACCACTTTTTCCAGGTATTCATCCGACGGAAACGTGAGACCGTTTTCTTCAAGCTGCGGCTTTAATTGCTGCGCCAGGGACTTAACATCCCGCCGGGCAATGTGCTCGGAATTAATCCAGTTCAATTTTTGCAAATCAAAAATCGCCGCCGATTTGTTGACGCGCTCCAGCGAGAAACGTTCAACCAATTCAGGCAAAGAAAAAACTTCCTGCTCCTCTCCCTCACCGGGATTCCAGCCCAACAACGCAATATAATTTATAATGGCTTCTTTTTCGTACCCCGCTTTAATATAAGTTTCAACGTCCGCATCAACTTTTCCCTGCGGCAATTCTTCCAGCGAAGTAATGTCCCGTTTGCTCATTTTGGAGCCGTCGGGATTAAAGATAAGCGGAAGATGCGCCATAGCCGGCGGCTGCCAGCCAAAGCATTCGTACAGCAACACGTGTTTCGGCACGCTGCTGAGCCACTCCTCGCCGCGGATGACATGAGAAATTTGCATGAGATGATCATCCACCACATTGGCGAGATGATACGTTGGAAAACCATCGGATTTGATCAGCACTTGGTCGTCCACTTCACGGCTTGCAAAAGAAACATGACCGCGCACAATATCGTCAAACTCGAATGTCCGGTCTTCCGGAATAAGCAAGCGGATCACGTACGACTCTTCCGCATCCAGTGCGGCCTGAACATCTTTATCCTTCATCGAGAGGCTGTTGCGCATTTTGCCGCGAATCTGATAATTGTATTTCAGCGGCGGTTCGCCGGCCGCGCGCATTTTCGCCCGCAACTCTGCCAATTCTTCAGGGGTATCAAAAGCATAATAGGCGTACCCCTTTTCAACCAACTCTTGAGCATACTTTTTATAAAGCTCGGTTCGCTGCGATTGAAAATATGGGCGCAAGTCGCCGCCCTGTTCCGGCCCCTCATCGGGATGCAAGCCGGCCCAGTCCAGCACACGGATCAGATTTTCAGTCGCGCCTTCGACAAAACGGGTGCGATCGGTGTCTTCTATCTTCTATGCGCAAAATAAAAGTCCCGCCGTGTTTTTTTGCGAACAAGTAATTATAAAGCGCTGTTCGCAGTCCGCCGATATGGACAAAACCTGTGGGACTCGGAGCAAATCTAACGCGAATTTTTTGCGAATCTATGAGGCTGGTTCCTCCGTTTTAGGCATTGAACTGATTTGCCGGGGTTCGGGGATACTTTCAAACTGAACGATGAATCCGCCCGCCCATCCGGCAATGAGATTATAAAGACCGATAAAAATAATCGCGGCAAGTGTGTAAACTACCGAAATTACAATGGTCACAAAAAAGATGATAAAAACAAGCGCGATTCCACCGACAGGTAAAAGACTTGCGAAATCCTGGCCGCCCAGAGCCGTGCCGAGCGTGCCCATAAGCAAAAAAAGACCAGCATAAAGCAAGCTGATCAAAAAGCCGATGAAAAGTGAGATCACAAAAACGATTTTAACGACGGACCAAATCTCAATTCGTTTCAATTCGTATCGCATCATTCATCCTTTTTTAATAAAAAAGCGGAGAGGCAGGGATTCGAACCCTGGGTAGGCATTATACCTACAACGGCTTAGCAGGCCGCCCCGTTCAGCCACTCCGGCACCTCTCCGTATAAAGACAAGAATAATTTTTCCCCACACCAGCGGAGGGCGGGGGACTCGAACCCCCATGGGATTACTCCCGGCGGTTTTCAAGACCGCTGCCTTACCAATTAGGTCTAGCCCTCCCAAATGGTTTATAATTTACAAATATAAAGCTATTTAGTCAATGAGTTTTTTGCGGGGGTTTCGCAAAGCCATAGTAAAAAAAGAAAAATAAACTTGACAAAGATTCAAAATATGATTAATTATAATAATGATTGCTTACTTTGCTCAGCAAAAACGCAATTAAACTCTTTTAATACAAGTATATATTTATACTGTTATATGATTGGTTACAAAAGTTGGTTGTCCCTTTGCATAAAAGAAATCAAATATTGTGGGCGTGCACATACAAC
>JAADGR010000082.1 GCA_013152225.1 Calditrichota bacterium | reverse complement strand
AATATTCAGGATGCGAATTTTTACGTGCTCCGCCTTTTGCAGATTAAATTTTATCACAGTGCTGCTATTGAATGGGTTAGGATAGGCGGGAAGGAGAAAGCTCTGCATTGGAGCGAGATGTACTTCCACAGCTTTTGAAGAACTGGAAGTGCCGTCAAAATCTACTTGGCGAAGCTGATAAGTCAGTTTGCCGGAAAGCGGCGGTTTATCATCAAAAGAATAATAATTTGTAGATTGCGTTGTGCCGTTTCCTTTGACAAAACCGATTTCCGTATAAGGATTGTCATCAGCTTTTCGTTCAATATAAAAGCCGAAATTATTCGTCTCGCTTGCGGTTGACCATAAAAGTCTCACGATGTTATTTTTCATGACCAGGGCATTAAAATGAGACAATTCTACCGGCAGTGAAACGCTGTTGGAAAGAGCAGAAGTGTTCCCGTTAGTATCTGTTACGGTCGTCGTAACAAAAGCTTGCTCTGTGGTACCGCTCCAGGAAAAGATGCCAGAAGTATCGGCAAGAACTGTTGCCAGATAGTTTTCTGCCTGGCTTGCGTTATCGGAAAATATTTCAACAATACCCCGGGGAATCGTCAGGCCCTCAATGCCGTTTTCATTTGCGGATGTAATGACCGGTGCCGCAAGTTCGTTGTTTCCGCCGGCGTCCAGAAATATCGCCCCCCAGCCATTATCATGAATGCTGTTTTGCGTAATCGTATTTCCGCTGGTGCTGTCCTGCCGCACCCATACACCATATTTTTTATTTTTTGCAATGACATTATCCGGCCCGACCCGGTTATTGTGTGCACCACTGCCGATAATGACGCCCGAGTTGTAACTGCTCTGCAAAGTGCCGTCACTGTTTGTGCCGATAAAATTGCCGTAAATCAGATTTCCGGCGGTTCCTGCGCTGTCCAGTCTCACGGCCGCCCATGTGTAGCCATATCTTTCATAATCATCCTCGTCCGCTCCGTTTGCAATAATAGTATTGCCCGGTCCTATTTCATTATTTTGCGGATAACCATTGTACATATCACCAAAAAAGAAAATCGCGTTGTGTTGATTGCCAAGAACAGTCGTGGCGCTCGCATTGGTGCCGATCAGGTTTCCACAAAGAATGTTGTGATGAATCCCATTTCGCATTTGTACACCGCTGGACCAGTTGCCGGAAATAACATTCGCTGCACCCGGTTCCGTACCGCCGATCAAATTATATGCAGATCCATCTGCAATCTGAAGTCCGGATTCTCCGTTTGCAAGAACGGTTTCACCGTCTGCCGCGACGCCAATGTAATTTCCCTGAACGACGTTACTGTCACTGCCTGCTGATTCAATGCGAATGCCCGCCCGTCCGCCGGCACAAATGATGTTTCCTTCACCGGCAACAGTCCCGCCTATTTGATTCGCCTTGCTGCCTGCAGTTATTTGAATTGCAAATGCGCCCCGGGTTGGAGGTTTGCTTGGGTCAAAGAGATCATAATCCCACCAGCCGTTGCCGATAGCATTTAATCCTGTTTTCGACGTACCGATATAATTGCCGATAACTTTGTTATAGGCCGAATTTTCGATTTTTATAGCCTGTTCATAAAAACCGCTGATAACGTTGCTGTTCTCACCTATTCCACCAATGATGTTATCGTGTGCTCCGCCGCTTAGCAGAATTCCCTCGCTGTTTTTGACATTATAACCGTAGAGACCATTTGCTTCGGTGCCGAGATAACATCCTGTGACAATATTATGGTGCGCGCTTGCTCTGAATTCGAGTGTCGGCCCGCGAAAACCACCGATGCTCAGAGCATGAAAATGGTTTCCTGCGGAGAGCACAACGATACCCGGCAATTCAGGAGGGAGCCCGGCGCCGTTGATCGCTACTTCCAGCCCATTGGGATTGTCAACGCCAATATTTAAGCGTTGACTGTTTCCGTCAAAAAACGTGCTGTCATCATTTAAAAAGGGGAGAGGGGATAAAATGTAAATGACCCAGTATTTTTTTACGGCATTATAGTTTGCGTCCGTTGTCGGAATAGCAAATTCGATGGTGTCCGCACCGGCAGAATTGTTGGCCTGGTCGATTGCCTGGTTTAATGACCCTGAACCCTGATCAGCAGAATTTACGACTTTGAACGTACCTGCCTCAGCGTACCTGAAAGGCACGAGGGATACGAGTAACACCAGAATGAATAAAGTAATTGTCCGCATCATCATCAACCTCCTCACATAAAACAAAAAATGGAATGAAAACCTTTCCGAAATGCATCAACTGTTTCTTTTCTATTACAGATTAATGCTGCGATTTGCGGAGAAGCAATTGGAATAAATACAGGGCATTTTAAATCAAGCAGAAATTGATTGTTTGAATGCTTTCTCTATATTATATTAGAAAATGTCTGACGAATTACACCAGAAGCATATAAGCGATTTGCACACGGTGCCTGAGGGTGTCCAAAAAGGAATCGGCTTTGTGCAGACCTATGCCGTTACTTGAAAAAAAGCAAAATCTTCTGCATGATAGTGGTCGCAATGTAATATTTGAATATACTGATACGAATTTTTTAATTTTGGCAAAGATTGTTGATGAAAAAATTCTGAATAGCTGAGCGAACGGTTGGAGGAGTACACTTTGAAATGGTTATGGGCTTCATTTTTTCTGATTTCCTTTTTGAATACCCGAGTGGCGTTTGGCGGATCAGACTCGCAAAAGCCTTTTCTTATTCACCCCGGGGATAATAGCATTTCGGAACGTTATATTAAAATGTTTGACCGGGATGTTGAGAATGCACTCAAATCTTTTGATCCGCAAACCGGTCTGCTAAAAGCGACGCTTCCCGAAAATGCCGTTGCAACAGATCCGGCTGTTGAAAAGCTTTCCATTTCAGAAAAAAAGAAAATTGCCGAAAAGCCGGAATACATCTGGTCATATCAGCAGTCCCGCGGGTCGGCGCAACTGGCCGGCGCGCTTGCTTATGCTTATTCCATAAAGCAGTCCCGCTATTACCGGTCTTCCGAAACGCTCTCTTTTATAAAACAAATTCTCCGCGCCTTTTCTGAACATCAGGCAGCGTCCGGAGAGTTTGTATTTTCCCCCATTCATTACAGCACAGTATGGGGCACGCACGAGATGGCCTGGCGACTGGAGCCTCTTATTTGCGCCTTTGAAAATATCGAACTGTATCTTTCCGCATCCGAAAAACAATCCTTTCGCACCATGCTTAACCAGGCTATGGAATTTCTTTATACTCACCCGAACAGCTCGTTGTCCAACCGGGGCGTCGTTTGGTGCGGCGTCATGGCCATGTGCTATCGCTTTAGCGGCGAGGAAAAATACCTGCAAGCGGCAAAGCAAACGTTTCAATGGGTGGGACGGCTGTTTAACGCCGACGGCGAAGTCCGTGAAGGCCCCGGCCCTGACTTGATTTACTCAACCGTTTCGCTGCAGTATCTTTTTCTTTACCGGCTGATGAGCGGGGACGCGTCGCTGGATGCCGTTCTTGTAAAAAGTTTGCAATGGTATACGCGCTTATTTACTTTTCATGCTGTTCCGCTGGAGGGAATGACAACCCGGAAGTGGATATCAAATGGGACGGTAGTTTCGGGCATGCTTGGCGCGCTGACTTTTTATGCCGATCGGGACTCCTCTTTCGGGCAAATCGCAACACGTTATCTTGAAGCGCTCGAAACGCTGCCCGGCGGCTTTACCCTTTCGCACAGCAGCGCCTATTTTTTACGCGGCGCGCAATATCATCCGCTAATCAAAGAATTAAATGATATACCTTACCGGCTGTATGCAAAACTGTACAAAAGTGATCATTCGCTTTACTTTCTTTATGGCGCCAACTACCAAACAGCGGTCACGCTGCGCGGACGTAAGCCGCTGAAGGGGCTGCAAACCTGGAGTTATAAAGGCCAGCCGCCGCTCATTTTTCCGACTCGCCGGGCGCAGTCGTTTGCCAGGGGATTCGGCTTTGACTCTCATCTTATGGATGCGCCCTGGGATATTTCTCCTGCCGCGTATCGGGTGAGCCGGATCAAAGACGGGATTGATGTGCTCGTTTACGCCACCGGCTCGTTGTGCACCGCTTATGTTTTTGCAAATGACGTCACCGTGGTTATTTATTATTCACAGGAGCGTGGTTTCAGCACAGAGTGGGTCGGCCGTTTTCCCGGCGCTGCGGAATTCGATCGTGTGGCGGGACAGCACATTTTCTTTAAAGATTCGGATGCGAAAATTATTTTCAGCGGCGCTGCTCCCTCCATCCACCGTGACCATGACGCCATAATCTATCGATTTAAATCCGCGGATGATCATTGTTGGTTCGCCTTTGCCGGGCCGCAAGCCGGTGTGCAGGTGAAACCAATTGACCGGGAACTCTTTTTAATTTCCGTCAAGCAACTCGGAAAGATAACCAAAGTTGTTTTGAATATGTCGGCGGAATCAACGACTATAGATGCAGATTCGTTAAAGTTATCTGACCGGAGGCCTCTGCTTCCCTATGAAGCGATATTACTAAATTGTATAACCCAATCATAAATTTTGGAACAGCACACCTAATAAATAAAGGAGAAGCTTGCCATGAAGACTGTGAAGACGCTTGTATTATTATCCTTCTTATTTATCTATGTTTCCGGTTGTTCGTTTTTTGCCGGCCCAGCCAAAAACCTAAGTTTGCCTACACTTTTCAGCGACAACATGGTGTTTCAACGCAACATGCCGCTGCCGGTTTGGGGAACAGCGAATCCGGGAGGAAAAGTGCAAGTGGAATTCGCGAATCAAAGCAAAACGGCTTTTGTGGGAAAGGATGGCAAATGGAGAATTGATCTGGATAAAATGCCGGCAGGCGGGCCATTCCAGCTAAAAGTTATCGGTAAAAAGACGAAAACGTTCAAAAACGTGATGGTGGGCGAGGTCTGGATTTGCTCCGGGCAATCCAACATGGAAATGCCCCTGGATGGTTGGGGAAAGGTTATGGATTATAAAGAAGAGATTGCCAATGCAGATTACCCCAATATCCGTTTATTTCAGGTAAAACACACCACCAGTGTTGTCCCGCTGGATACTGTAAACTGCTCCGGCTGGGAAGAATGCAGCCCGAAAACAATTCCGGAGTTTTCAGCAGTCGCTTACTTTTTCGGACGACATTTGTACAAAGACCTAAAGATACCCATTGGCCTCATCCATACATCGTGGGGCGGCACGATTGCCGAAGCATGGACGAGCGGAGAGGCGCTCAAGACGCTGCCGGATTTTGTTGATGCGGTAAAAAAGATTGAAGCGCAGTCTGCCGAAAAGGGCGATCCCATGGAAAAATTCAAAGCTGATTTAAAAACGTGGAATGAAAACGTTACAAAGAACGATGCAGGATTCAGTAACGGCAACCCGGTTTGGAACAATCCCACACTGAAAACATCCGGCTGGAAAACAATGAAATTGCCGACCCTGTGGGAAAAGGCCGGCTATCCCAACCTGGATGGTGTTGTCTGGTTCAGGAAAAAGGTCAACATTCCGGCATCAATGACCGGCAAAGACCTGACGCTGCATCTCGGGCCGATAAATGACCGGGACATTACCTGGTTTAATGGAACTAAAGTAGGAAGTCTTGAACATGTTAATCAACTTCGGGATTACATAATTCCGGCATCACTGGTCAAGGCGGGGACAAATACAATAGTTGTGCGTGTTTTCGATATTGGCGGCAACGGCGGAATTTACGGTAAAGCCAAACAGTTGAGCTTAGAAACGAGTTCCGGCAAAAGAATCTCTCTGGCGGGCTCCTGGTTATTCAAAATTGGAAATGATATGAAGGAAATGGGGCCGCAACCGCAGTCTCCCGAAGGGCCGAATCGCCCAACCGTTTTATACAACGCCATGCTGCATCCGCTCATTCCCTATGCCATTCGCGGTGCGATTTGGTACCAGGGTGAAAGTAATGCCGGGCGTGCCTACCAGTACAGAACACTTTTCCCGACAATGATCAAAGACTGGCGCGCACATTGGGGCGAGGGCGATTTCCCGTTTTTGTTTGTCCAGCTAGCAAACTGGCGGGCGCAGCAGACCAAGCCGACGGATGATGACTGGGCGGAGCTTCGCGAAGCACAACTTATGGCGCTGTCGTTGCCGAATACCGGCATGGCCGTAGCCATCGACATCGGCAATCCGAAAGATATTCATCCTAAAAACAAGCAGGAGGTGGGGCGGCGACTGGCATTAAACGCGCTTAAACTCGTTTATGGAAAAGATGTTGTCAATTCCGGGCCAATCTACAAATCAATGAATGTTGAGGGAAACAAGATTCGGCTGTCTTTTACGCATGTCGACGGCGGTCTGGTTGCAAAAGGAGGGAAAAGGCCCAAAGGGTTTGCCATTGCAGGCAAAGACCAAAAGTTCGTTTGGGCTAATGCAAAAATTGATGGAAAAACGATTCTCGTTTGGAGCAGTCGGGTTTCACACCCTGTCGCTGTCCGCTATGCATGGGCCATTAATCCGATCTGTAACTTGTATAACAATGCGGGGCTGCCGGCTTCGCCTTTCAGAACGGATCAATGGAAAGGCATTACACAGGATGCAAAATAATCTGATTTATTGTGTGCAATCCATCCTGAAAATTGAATGTGTTTGCCGGAATAGTCGGATTTTGTAAACCAGTTTACAGATATTCAAAGCAAACTTTTAATATTTAACGCCGAGCGCGCAAAGAACGCAGAGAAGAAGAAAAGGATTGTTCGTTTTTTGGTATTGAAAAATATTTGGCACTAACAAGTAATATCAAGGGATCAAAAATGGGAAAAATCACAGAATTAACAAAACTGGGGCAGTCGATTTGGTTCGACTATATTCGTCGTTCTTTTACCGAAAGCGGCGAACTGCAAAACCTGATTGATAACGGCGTTCGCGGCGTAACGTCCAATCCGACAATTTTTGAAAAGGCCATTGCCGGAAGCGCAGATTATGATGAGGCGCTTCAAAAAATGGTGCAGGATGATCTTTCCGTTGATGAAATATACGAAGCAATAGTGCTGGAAGATATTGCACGGGCTGCGGATTTGTTTCTACCCGTTTACAAAAAGACAAATGGACTCGATGGCTATGTCAGCCTGGAAGTAAGTCCGACACTGGCGCATGATACAGATGGAACGATAAAGGATGCGCGCCGATTTTTTGCCGTACTGGACCGGCCAAATATTATGATCAAAGTGCCGGCAACGCCGGAAGGCATTCCGGCCATCAAAACTTTGATCGGTGAGGGAATTAATGTTAATGTGACTTTGATGTTCAACATGCATCATTATCTCGATGTGACGGAAGCCTATTTGCAGGGGCTTGAGCGATATCTGGCAGATGGCGGCGATCTCTCAAAAGTTGCATCCGTGGCTTCGTTTTTTGTCAGCCGTGTTGATACTGTTGTTGATCGGGAATTGGGAAAAAAAGGAAATACGGAATTACAAGGCAAGATCGCTATTGCAAACGCCAAGGTGGTGTATGATAAATTTCTCAAAATATTTAGCGGCCCTCGCTGGCAAAAGCTGGCTGAAGCAGGCGCGCGGGTGCAAAGGCCGTTGTGGGCAAGCACGGGCACAAAAAATCCGCTCTACCCGGATACGCTTTACGTCGATCAACTGATTGGTGAGAATACGGTCAACACTGTTCCTCCGGCAACATTAACTGCTTTTCGCGATCACGGGACGGTTGCTGCAACTCTGGTGCAGGGAATGGAGGAAGCAAAAGACCGGCTTATCCGGCTAAATGATTTAGGTATTGATCTGGATGAGATCACCGAAAAGCTGCAAAAAGACGGCGTTGCTTCTTTTGCCGATTCCTTTGATAAATTGATGAAAGCTATTGCCGGAAAGCGAGAGCAATTGCTGAAAAAGAAAAAGTATTTCCAGCTCCATCTTGGCGATTATCAGGATGATATAACGGCATCTCTTAAAAAGCTAAAACAGGAAAAAGTTGTCGCGCGAATCTGGGAACATGATTACACTGTGTGGAAGCCTGATCCCACTGGAATCACTGATCGTTTGGGATGGCTTGCCAGTCCTGAAGTGATGAAGGAAGCTATAAAAGATATTGAAATTGTTGCTCATGATTTACGAGCCGACGGCATAACCGATGCGCTTTTGATGGGAATGGGCGGCTCCAGTCTTGCACCGGATGTTTTTCAAAAAATATTCGGCGCAAAAGACGGCTATCTGAACTTGACTGTGTTGGACAGCACTGATCCTGCCGCAGTTTTGGCAGTGGCGAAGAGATTAAATCCGGCCACGACCGTTTACATTGCTTCAACCAAATCCGGTGGAACAGTTGAAACGCTTTCTTTCTTGAAATATTTCTACAATCAAGCGTTGGAAAAAGTGGGCGCCGGGAACGTGGGTAAGCATTTTGTCGCCATTACCGATCCGGGGAGCAGCCTGGAGACACTGGCAAATGATCTCCATTTTCGTCGCACGTTTTTAAATGATCCGAACATTGGCGGCAGGTATTCTGCGCTTTCCTGTTTTGGGCTTGTTCCCGCCGGATTATTGGGAATCGACTTAATTGAACTGCTTGAAAACGCCGGAGAAATGGCGTGTAATTGTGAAGCCAGCAATTGTCCTGTGGCCGGAAACAATACCGGCGCACAATTGGGAGTCGTGTTGGGAGAAATGGCGCGCAAAGGTCGTGATAAACTCACCTTGATCATTTCACCTGAAATTGCACCTTTTGGCGCCTGGGTTGAACAGCTGATTGCCGAAAGTACGGGTAAAGAGGGTACAGGCATTTTGCCCGTTGTCGGTGAAGAAGTGCTGGTCCCGGAAGAGTATGCCGCGGACAGACTGTTTGTTTATCTGCACCTGGACGATGATCATACTCTTGAAGGTCGTGTCAACGCCTTGATAAAAGCGGGGCTTCCGCTTGTACAAATTAACCTGAAAGATCGTTATGCATTAGGCGGAGAGTTTTTCCGCTGGGAAATGGCAACAGTAATTGCCGGTCACTTTTTGAAAATCAACCCGTTCGACCAGCCCAACGTTGAAGCGGCAAAAGATTTAGCACGAAAAATGGTCACCGCTTACCACAAAGAAGGGACGCTTCCGCAATTAAAGCCGTCGCTGCAAACCGGCGATGTTCTCGTTTATGGTGCGGAAAAGGCTAAAAGTTTGCAGGGAGCTATCGACGATTTTCTTTGTGAAGCTGATTTGGGTGATGCGCAGGGAAAAGGCCGCAGTTATGTGGCGCTGCAAGCCTTCGTGCAACCAACTACTGAAACCGATATTGGTCTGGAAAAACTTCGAGGTATGATTCAGAAAAAATATCAACTGGCAACAACAGTCGGCTACGGTCCCCGATTTCTTCATTCGACCGGCCAGTT